>JAYUWQ010000299.1:0-1940 GCA_043753485.1 bacterium | reverse complement strand
GCGGCCGCGACGCCGCCAGTGGTTGTATTGCCTGGGGTCTGGAGCGCTGGATTTATGGAATCGTGAGCCAGTTCGGGCTCGACGTCCGGACTTGGCCGGAGGCTTTGCGCAAGGAGATGGAACAACAGAGCAACCATGGATACTGACCTCATTGAAATCTCGGAATTGACCCCGGAACACCTCGATCTGGTGGCGGGCTGGCTTTCCGACCCCGCGACCAATCGGTGGTTGAATTCCGATTGGCGTGGCAAAGAGGCCAGCCCCCGCCTCGTGGCGATGGCGATTCGGAATCCCCGCATCAAAATGTATCTGGTGAATTGTGGAGGGACGGCCTGCGGTCTGATATCCCTCTATGATATCGATGAGTCGGATCGTACTGCTTCTCTCTGGTATTTTCTCGGGGAGAAACAATTTGCGAACCGGGGCGTCATCACGGAGGCCCTCCATCAACTGACTGCTTTGGCATTTTCCGGCCTGGGTCTGGCGTCTTTATCAGCTTGGACCATGGAGGACAATGCGCCCTCCCAGAAAGTATTGCAGAAGGCTGGATTCCTGCCGGCGGGGCGGTTCCGAAAGTCGTCCATATCAGACGGACGACTGGTGGATCGCCTTTGGTTCGATCTGATTGGAGACCAAGTCGTGTGATCATGTGGAAGGAAGAACTCTCAAACCGTGGTGGAGGAGTCTCCCGGAGCCTGGGAAAAGTGTCACGCGTGTCCTCACTCGTGTTCCAAAGCAAAAGTTTCTCAAAGCACCGGAAAAGGTGGACGAGCGTCCCCGCGAGTTTCCCAGAGCCCAGGAAGCCGTGCTCTCCGTGAAATTTGGCAGTGTACTGCCTATCTCCGGCGGTGCCTACGGTTGTGGTCACTCCTTTTCCCTCCATTCCCCTCCCAATGAGCCAGCCAGCAATGGAAAGTAACGTCCCCCCCCCTCCATCAGGGAACGGCCGCCTGCAGGCGATCGACTTCACGAAAGGGGCCTTGGTGATCTTCATGGTGATCTACCACGCCTTGAACTATTCGACCCAGCTCGAACTCGGTTTCCGTTATCTAGCCTTCCTCCCTCCGTCCTTCATCTTTATCACCGGGTTTCTCATTGCCTTCGTTTATTTCCCGCGTCCCCGCGGCCGGGATGCCGCCACCAGTGGGCGCATGATGGTCCGGGGGCTGAAACTGTTGATTCTTTTCACCTTGCTGAATGTGCTGGGCACCCTCGTCAGCACCCGCAACTACAATGGCCAACCGATGAATCTGAACTCGTTCTTCGCCCATTGGCAGGAGATCTATTTCAGTGGCGCCGGGACCATGGCGGCGTTTGAAGTGCTGTTGCCCATTGCTTATATCCTGCTGCTCGGCCCCCTGCTGCTCTGGCTGAGCCGGCAGGGCCGCTGGACCGTGCCCGCCCTCGCAGGCCTCACCATTCTGGCTCTGGCCCTGCTGGAGGCCACCCGTAGCAGAGTCCCGGTCAATGTCGGCATGATGAGCGCCGGGCTGCTGGGCGCCGCCCTCGGCCTGCTTCCCCAGGCCCGGTTTGACCAATTGAGCCGGTGGTGGGTGGTCCCCCCCGTGCTTTACGCCGCTCTCGCCGCCCTGGCCCACGACCGAATGAGCGAGAGTTTCCTGCTGCAGTTGACCGCCGCCACTCTGGCGGTGGCCGCCCTCTTCGGGATCGGGGCCCGTTTCCAAAAACCGGCCTGGTTGATGAATCGGTTTACGATGCTTGGCAATTATTCCCTGCTGGCCTACATCGTGCAGATTGCTTTCCTGCAGATTTTGGTGCGCCTGCTGGGCCGTCCCGAGCCGGCCTCTTTGGATTTTGTGCTCCTCTTTTCGGCCACCCTGCTGGTGACCGTCCTTGTCGCGGAGCTGACTGATTGGCTCCGGACCAGCCGCCCATGGGTGGACCGCTCCTACCGTCTCGTCTTCGCCTGAACCGGAAGT
>JAYUWQ010000298.1:0-1940 GCA_043753485.1 bacterium | reverse complement strand
TCAGATTGCTGGGCCACCTGAGGACTGGTGGGACTGCCAGGAAGAGGATTGATGACACCATTCTCCTGCCAGAAGTTTGTCTGTGCGCCACCCGTTGTTCCAGTGAGAGGCCAATCGTTATCATTCAAACCAACGGTCCACACGAGAGCGGCATTCGCCGAAAAGGTGAATGCCGCCAGCATTCCCAAGGACAATATTAGTTTTTTCTTCATAAATTTGTACGTTTTCCGCCCTTTAATACATTAAGGATTGACTTTATGGTTTAAATTTTGAAGTGGCAAGAAAAAAGCAGGAAATTCTTTATTCACTTGAGCCGTGATCAGCCCGCGCCCTGAAAGTGATCACAGCCCTGCCCGCCAGCAACCCCACGCCCATCCCAGCCACGTTGATAGCTGCTGGGCAGATCCGCTTGGATCAGAACACGGGAAGCGGACCCAACATCACTGTGGCCTCCTCAGCCGGTAGAAACGTTTTCCGCCCGGCACGAGTGCTTCGGAGTAAGGCGGGACTGGTGCGGGGATAATAGGAGTCCAAGGGTTGAGCAGCGTTGACGACCATTCGAGTTGCCCGGTGCCTGTCCAGTTCAGGGTGATTTGCCCATTGCTCACGCTGGGCGGCAATAACACCAGCGGCGCAGGGGCAGCCGCAGGGTTGAGCTGGACCGAATCTATGCCCATCCAATTGCCGCCGCCGTCGTTGTTGTAGCTGATGCCCCTTAAACTGACGATATTGTCGGCTCCTGCCCCGGCCTCCGCCCCCACACTGGCCAGACTGAACCCGGGAGTCGTATAAACCGTCCCCAGATTGGCGGGACGGATCAGGATTTCATCCTGAACCTTCACCCCGTTGAAATACACTTCGACCCCAAAGCGGGAATCAGGAACGTCGGCACCCGTGTGCAGATTCAAAGCATCGAAGGTCACCGCCATCAGGTCAGCAGGGAGCAGCGTATCCGGAAGGTTGAAGTGATAACGCAGATCGAGATCCCCACCGGCAAAAGCCCTTTCGGCGGCTTCCTCGTCGACCAATACCGTACCGACCGGGATATAATCGCCATTGGCAGGGATGATGCGCGAATAATCGCCCGCGAAATAGTAGTCATTGTCCGCTTGTTGAGCCACCTCCGGACTGTTCGGGTTTCCTGGCAACGGGTTGATCACCCCATTCTCCTGTACGAAGCTGGCATTGGCTCCCCCCCCATTGCCGGATGGCCAGCCATTATCGTCGAGCCCGACGGTCCAAGGGAATACCGCCGGCGTTTTCGGATTGAGCCGGACATAGTCGATACCGATCCGGCTGCCCCCACCAGAGGCGCTGAAATTGATACCCTTCAAGGTTACGATGTTGTCAAACCCGGGCCCCACCCGGGCATTGACACTTGCCAGCGTAAACGGCGGAGTTGCATAGTCCGTCCCCAGCTGCGCCGGACGGATGAGGATCTGAGGCTGGACGAGCACGCCATTGACGTAAACTTCAATGCCGTAGCGGGCGTCGGCTACCCCGGTATCCAAATTCAGGGCATCAAAGGCAACTGACATGGCATCGCCGGGTTTAAGCGCCGCAGGAAGGTTGAAGTGATAGCGCAATTCATTTTCGCCCACGGCAAGGCTGCGTTCTGCGGCCTCCTCATTGACGGTAACCGTACCGACAGGCTCGTAAGATCCGTTGCCGGCGATGAGGGAGGAATAATATCCAGCGAAGTAATAGTCATTGTCCGCTCCGCCAGCCACCTCGGTGCTGAGCGGATTGCCCGGAAGTGGGTTGGTGGTCCCATTTTCCTGGACAAAACTGGTGTCGGCCCCACCGCCATCCCCCTGGGGCCAGGCATTGTCATCAATCCCCACTGACCATGGCAATACGGGCGCCGGGACTGGAGTAGTCACAGGATTGAGCTGGACGTAGTCGATCCCCAGCCGATTGCCCCCGCCGGAGGCACTGTA
>JAYUWQ010000297.1:0-1941 GCA_043753485.1 bacterium | reverse complement strand
CCATAAAATCCGCCTGAAGGCTGAGCGCGGTGCGGGGCAGGAGGCCAAGCAGAACGCCGGTGGAATAACTGAGCGTATCATCCTCCCCTTCGTCCTCGTAGGCGAAGGTGCCCAAGGCCAGTCCGTGGCCGGCGGCGGGGATGCGGGTGTCGTCCAGCAGGAAAAAATCCTGTCCGTGATGGGCGGAGGCAGAAGTGGCGAAGCTGAGAAGCAGGGAACCCCAGATGGGGAGCAAAGTGAATTTCATAAAAAGCTGTTTGGTAAATTTTGGAACGCAGGAAGCCGTCAGAAAGGCGGTGTTTTCTGCAGGGGCCGGTAAAGGAGGCCGGTGGAGGGGACTCGCGTGCGCAGACGGATGCCTGGAATAAGACTTCAGGAACCTCTGGCTGTAACCGGGCACAACACCCCGCAGGGCGGTTGAGCCGGGACGCAAAACAACCGATGCGCCTCAGGCGCAGTGAGGCTGGGGAGGCGGCACGGCCGGGGCATCGCTCCGGCTCATTCCACGCATCACCGGGTCGGTGGCCGGAGCAGGACATTCGGCAAGGAAGGCAGGGGGAGCGTGCAGGACGAGGTCGCCGGCCCGCAGCATGTCCTTCAGCTTGAGCTTGGTGCTCAGACCGTCAGGGGCGACGGGTTGTTGTTCCTGTCCGGATGGTTTGACTTCCTTGAGCGCATTGCAAAGCGGGCAAGGGTGCTCCCCATCAAAGGTGGACTCCACGGCGGCGGCGACGCCACGCCCGGCAGTACGGGAAACGATCATTCCCGTCCAGGCCACCACCTGAAGCATGGCCACATCTCCGCCCAGCAGACGCAGGGCGAGTAAGGACATGAAGATCAGGCGGAAAGTAGCCACGCGGGATGATGCATCCCAATGGCCATAAGTTGCAAGTGGTTTGTCCGGCCGGGCGGCCGCAGGGCTTGAACCGGCGGGCCATGACGGATAGGGTGTCCTTTTCGACCGTGGTGCAGGCTTATCTGCTGCTGGAAAACCGGGGCCTGATCGAGGCGCGGCCCCGATCCGGATTTTTTGTCAGGGCAGGGCTGCGGATGAAGCCGGAGGAGCCGCCGTCCAGCCGGCCGGGCCGCGACGTGACCTGACGTGACGTGACGTGACGGTGGTGGGCGTGGGAGCTTTGCAGGCGCGGTTATTTAAGCAGGCGACGCATCCTGACATTGCCCCGATGGGGGAGGCTTCGCCGCGGATTGAGTTATGACATGCCGCCAGGGTCGGACGCATTGCGGCGGCAGATTGCCCGGCGGTCGCTGGACTGGGGGTCGAATCTCACCCCGGACGACCTGATCCCGACCTGCGGCGGTAACGAGGCTCTCATGTTATGCCCGCGGACGGTGACGAGGCCCGGTAACGTGGTGGCGGTGGAGTCACCCACGTATTTCTGCGTGCTGCAGGCGATCGAGGAATTGGGACTGAAGGCCTTGGAAATCCCGATGCATCCCCGGGACGGCATGGATGTGGAGGCCCTGGAACGGGCGGTGGCCACCCTGGGGGTGCTGGTGAGGAAAATGAGCTGAGACGGCGGGAAATCTGTTCCGATGGAGAGTCGGTGGATCTGTATCTGGTGGAAACCGGAGTCGGGCCCATCTTGATGGATGAACGATCCCAGCCTTCGCGACACTGCCTTTTTGGTCTTCCGTATTTTCTGTGGGTTTGGCCTGGGGGCCCGCCTGCTGGGGGGACTGTATCTTTACCGGAATTTCGACCGGTTCCTCGGTGTCGATCCCGAAGTGCCCAGCGAAAGCCGGGGCGCCCGCGGATACACGCGGATGCAGGTCGTCGCGGTATGGCTGCATCTCGTGGTCTTTTTCGGCATGGGCGTGCTGCTGCTGCATTGATTGCACGGTCGCTGGAAACAAAAAAGCCGCAGGAATGGCTCCCTGCGGCTTTTGGAATAATGGGGAGCGCGGAGGCTCCGGGAAGAT
>JAYUWQ010000296.1:0-13014 GCA_043753485.1 bacterium | reverse complement strand
CATCCGAACCGGGGCAACACCACGTTGCCCCGCTTCATTTTCAGGCATTCAATTTTTTATCCAGCTATGGCCAATGTGATCGTGACCGGTGCCCAGTGGGGCGATGAAGGAAAAGGTAAAATCGTCGATTACCTGACGGAGCATGCCGACATGGTGGTGCGTGCCGCCGGTGGCAACAACGCCGGTCACACCGTCATTCAGGGCGGCACCAAATACGTTCTGCACCTCATTCCTTCGGGTATTCTCTGGGGCAAAAAACAATGCGTGATCGGAAACGGGGTCGTCATGGACCCCATCGCCCTCCTCGCCGAGATCGATAAACTCCGCGGCCAGGGCCTCACCATCAACGAGCAGAACCTCAAAATCAGCGACCGGGCCCACCTCGTCATGCCGTGGCATCCGAAGCTGGACCAGCGCCGGGAAAAACTGCTTGGCTCCAAGGCCATTGGCACCACTGGCCGCGGCATCGGCCCTGCCTACGGCGAAAAAGTGGAACGCCGGGGTTTCCGTTTCATCGACCTCGAAGACCCTGTAGCACTTGCCGAAAAACTCGCCGAACGCGTCGACGAATACAATGTTCTGTTCGAAGCGGCCGGGATTGAAAAACTCGATCTCAACCAAGTCGGTGATGCGCTGATGTCCGCTGCGGTGCGCCTCGCCCCCCACCGCACCAACACCGCCGTCGTCATCCACGAGGCCATCAAGGCCGGTCAGAGCCTTCTCTTCGAGGGCGCCCAGGGCACCTATCTGGACATCGACCACGGTACTTATCCTTTCGTCACCAGTTCCAATACCACGGCTGGCGGAGCCATCACCGGCAGCGGGGCGCCTCTGCGGAAGATCGACCGTGTGGTCGGTGTCGCCAAAGCCTACACCACCCGGGTCGGGGCCGGTCCTTTCGTCACCCGGAATGACGCCATGGAGGACCGCCTCCATAACATGGGCCGCGAGTTCGGAGCCACTACCGGCCGCCCGCGCGGCTGCGGCTGGCTGGATATCGTCCTCGTCCGCTACGCGGCCATGATCAATGGATTCGACGATCTCGCCGTCACCAATCTCGATGGTTTGGACGATCTGGAAGAAATCCAGGTCTGCACCGCCTACGCGCTTGATGGCGAAAAGCTCCACGTCCCGCCGCCCACCGTCGAGCAACTGGAGCGCTGCGTCCCCATCTACGAAACCCTTCCGGGCTGGAAGCAGGACATTTCTGCTATCCGCAAATACAAGGACCTCCCCAAAAACGCCCGCGCCTATCTCGACCGCATGGCCGAACTCGCCGGAGCCCCCATCTCCCTCGTCGGGGTTGGCCCTGACCGCGAGCAGACCCTGGAGGTTTGCTGAGGGGTTCCCGCTGCCCACGGGTGGTCTGCGGCCACCATGCCACGATATTACTGTCTACGATAACTGAGGACGGCTCAGGGTCATCCTTCCGTAACGACGAGCCGGATGAAGACTTTGGTGCGGTCGGCCATGGGGACGCTGAAGGTGTGGGTGCCGCCGGTGCCGCTGTCGGATACGGGGAACCAGTTACCTAACGACAAATCGGTGCTCCATTCGGCGCGGTAGATCACGCTTCCCGCCACGCCGGGAGGTTCGGGGAAGGTCACCACCAGATTGCTGCCGATGCGCTGGGCAGCGGGGAGCTGTGCGGAGGCCCCGGAATTCGGATTCAGGCCGAAGGCGAACTCTGCCAAGTTCACCAGACCATCGGCATCCGCATCGAAAAGAATGGCGGCATTTCCGCTATCGTTGATGCTGCCGAAGTGGATCAGCCGCCAACCCTGCAGACCGCTGAAGACCGTAACCGTTTTGCCGATGGAAGTGCCCTTGCCGGAGTTTTTGTCAGTCGCAGAAGCTGTTAACGTGAAAGTTCCAGCGCTGGAAAAGGTATGGGACCGCCCCAGGGGCGAAGCCGTGCCGGCGGCGGTGGTTTCGACGGCGGTGCCATCGCCATAGCTGAGGCCCCACGCGAAGCCTGCCGCCTGATCCGGGGCTGCGGGATCGGCGGCGGTGAAGGTGAAATCAACCGGCACGCCCGCCGCCGCCATCGCAGGGCCGGTGACTTCGGTGGCGGGTGGTCGGTTAGTTACCGAAAGGGTAAAGGTGGCCCGCGAGATGCCTCCGAGAGTATCCGTGGCCGTGACGATGACGGTCGAGGTCGCCGGGCCGTCTTCCCCGGTGGCAGTCCAGCTCCAGGTGCCGGCCGCATTGTTCTGCGTGACTGTCCCGTATGATCCAGTTAGGATTGTCGTGGCATTTCCCTCGGGATCGGAAAAAGTGCCCGTTTTTGTGACGGTCAGCCCTTCTCCAACACTAACGACAGGTGCGGGAGGGCCGTAAATTTCGGTGCTGGCCAGAGGATTGGAAAGGAAGCTGCCATTTCCCCCGGCAACGAGGATGCGGCCGTCCGCCAGCAACGTCGCGGTTTGGGTTAACCGGCCAACAGTCAGGCTGGCTGCGGCACTCCAGAGATTGGATGCGGGATCATACAGCGCGGCACTGGCGATGGGGAGGCTCCCCGCGTAGCCACCGGATATCAGGACCCTGTTATCCCGCAGTAATACAGCGGTGTGGCGGTAACGGCTGCCCGGAAGCGTGGCCCCGGGTGTCCAGGTTCCAGCAGCGGGATCGTAAATTTCCGTGCTGTCAAGATAGTTGCTGGCTGCCAGGCTGCTTTGTCCGCCGGTGACCAGCACTTTACCATGCGGGAGCAGGGTTTCCGTATGATATCGGCGGGCTGCGGCCATGCTGCCGGTGGGGTTCCACAGTCCGGTCGCGGGATCGTAGATTTCCGCATTTGACAGGGTGGAGCCGGTCCCGTGGCCGCCTGTGACCAGGACCCTGCCATCGGGCAGGAGAGTTGCGGTGTGGGCAAACCGGGCAATGGCCAGGCTGCCGGTGGCGGTCCAGGTGCCATCTGCCGGATCATAAATCTCCGCTCCGGCGAGGTAACTGTTATCACTTTGTCCTCCGGTGACGAGCACTTTGCCGTCTGCCAGCAGGATTGCACTGTGCGAGTAGCGTGGCGATGCCATGCCGGCGGCAGGGGTCCAGGTTCCGGCTGCGGGATCATACAGTTCCGTGCTGCCGAGACTTCCACCTGTGCCGGTGCCTCCGGTGACAAAAACTTTGCCGTTGGGAAGCAGGACTGCCTTGGGGGAGTCGCGGGCGACCATGAGATTTGCCGTGGCCGTCCAGCGTCCGGTGGCCGGGTCGTAGACTTCAGCGCTGAGGAAGGCAGCACCGGTGCCGCTGGAACCGCCGGCGACGAGCACCTTTCCGCTGCCCAGCAGGACCGCCATGTGGAAGGCGCGTGCGGTAGCAAGATTGGAGGTGGGGGTGAAAGCCGGTGTGCTGCCTGCTCCGTCCACGGCCAAAACCGGGGAGCGGTTCGCCGCAGTGGTGAAAGTGGCCAAGCTGCTGTAGCCGGTGCCTTTGGAATTGGTGGCATAGGCTCTGAAGGAGTAGCTGGTGCCGGGAGTGAGATTGACCGCGTTGGTGAAGTAACTGCCGGTGCTGTTGACCGGGTTCTTCAGTTTGGTCACTCCGGTGCCTCCGACGACTGGCTGATCATTCAGAGCGGTGATGGAATAGACGACTCCGCGTTCTGTCACCGGAAAGCCGCCGTTCTGGCTGATCGTGCCGCCGAGGGTGGCGGCGATGGAAGTGATGCCTGAACTGACAGGTAAATTCACCACCGGGGGGCCGGTGATGGAAACTACCTGCGAGGCCACGGTGCCCAATCCGCCATCCTTGTCGGTGGCGGACGCGGTGATGGTGAAGGTTCCCGGATTGCCGAAGGCATGGGAACGGATCAGCGGCGAAGCCGTCCCGGCGGGAACGGATTGCGGGCCGGTGCCGTCTCCAAAATTCAAGGTCCACGCAAATCCCGCCGCAGCATCCGCAGATGAAGCATCTACAGCGCTGAAAGTGAAATTAATGGGAGTTCCCACATCACCATTCACGGGGGCCGCTATGCCCGCCACGGGCGCGGTATTGCCCACGTTCAGGGTGAAGGTGGCAGTCGCGGTGCCGCTCAGAGAATCGACCGCCGTGATCGTGATAGGAGTGGACGCCGGGCCATCTCCGGCGGTGGCGGCCCATGTCCAGGTTCCGGCGGCATTGTCCTGTGTCAGGGTGCCGGAGAAAGCGGTGAGGGTGACGGTCGCATTCCCTTCCTCGTCGTAAAACGTGCCGGACTGGGCGATGGGGCTTCCTTCCAATCCTGTGGCTGTGGTCTGCCGGTCATGGAGTTCCGCCATGCCGGTGGCATCCGATAAGCCGGTGGCACTATTGAACAGGCTGCCGCCCGAGATCAGCACTTTGCCATCGGACAAAAGGGTGGCGGTGTGTTGTTTGCGCCGGCTGGCACTGGTGCCGGCGTTTGCCCATTGACCGGTTACGGGATCATAAACTGCCGCACTTCCCAAAGTCATTTCGCCAGTAGTCTGTCCTCCGCTGATCAGCAACCTGCCGTCCGGCAACAGGTTGGAAGTGTGGCGGATTCTGCGCACGGCCGGGCTGGCCCCCGTCGCCCAAGTGTTGGTAAAGGGATCGTAGATCTCCACTCCGCCGATCAGTGGTGTGTTATCGATGTAGCCTCCGGTGATGATCACCTTACCGTTAGGCAGGAGGTCGGCGGTATGGTAATGGTGGGGTGTGGCGCTGGCGGCGGCGCTGGACCACGTTCTGGTGGCAGGGTCGAAAATTTCGGAGTTGGCGAGCAGTCCGCCTCCTGACAGAATGCCGCCGTGAATCAACACTCTGCCATCACGCAGCAAGGTGGCGGTATGGCCAAACCGGGCCGAGGCAGAACTGCCCACCGGAGTCCAAAGACCCGTGGCCGGATTGTAAAGTTCCGCCAAGGCGGTTCCGCCGCCGGCCACCAGCACTTGGCCATCCCGCAGCAGAGTAGCGGTGTGTTGATGACGGGTTGAGGAGAGATCTCCGGTGGGAATCCATGTGGCGCTGGCTGTGTCAAAAATGTCCGCAGTTCTGTGGTAAAAACCGCCTTGGTTACTTATGCCTCCGGTGAGAAGCACATTGCCGTCAGTCAACCGCGTAGCAGTATGCCAGAGGCGGACTACCGACATATTGCCAGCGGTGGTCCAAAGCCCCGTGGCTGGGTCGTAAAGTTCCGCCTCGCTGATGACAATATTGTTTCTATTTTGGCCGCCCGAAGCGAGCACCCTGCCGTCCATGAGCAGTGTGGCCGAATGCCAGCTGCGGGGTGTGACCATGCTGCCGGTCGGAGCGAAGGTCCCGGTGGCTCCGCTCAGTCCGAGCAGCGGCGCATGTTTGGACGTGGTGGTGAAAGATTGGACTGCCGTGTAGCTGGTTCCCTGCGAATTGATGGCGTAGAACCGGTAACGATAAGCGGTGTTCGGAGTCAGATTGCCCAATGTCAGGGCAAACGGCCCGGTGGTCACGCTGGGACTGGTCAGGGCAAGGACGCCCGCGCCGCCGATTTGAGGATTGAGGTTAGTGGCGGATGGGGAGTAAATCATGCCGCGTTCCGTCAGGGGATAGCCTGCATCGCTCAGCACATTGGCTGCAGCCGATAGCGTAGTGGCCGAGTAGGATGGAGAGTTGATCGAAATGATCGACGGAGGCCCCCCGATGGTGATCTGGTGGCTGGCCGACAGACTCACTCCGCCATCCTTGTCGGTGGCGGTGGCCGTCACGGTATATGCTCCCGAATTGGCAAACGCATGGGAACGCAATAGAGGCGATGCCGTCCCGGCGGCTACCGTCAGGGGAGCGGTTCCGTCTCCGAAATTGATGACCACGCGAAACCGGCGGCTTGGTCCACCGCCGAGGGATCGGACGCAGTGAGGGTAAAGTCCACGGAAGCTCCTGACACTGCGGCGGTCGGGCCGGAGATGGCCAGGGCGGGAACGGCATTGATCATCGGGAAGGCGATAGACACGGAACCCGATGTGCCGGAGCTATCTGTGGCCGTGATCGTCACCACGGCATCCGCTGGACCGTCGTTTCGGGTGCCTGTCCAGTTCCAGGTGCCTGCCGCGTTGTCCTGCAAGATCGTGCCGGCAGAGGCCGAGAGTGTCACGGTCCCGTTGCCCTCGGGATCAGAAAAGGTCCCGGTCCGCGAAACGGACAAACCTTCCGCCCCGGCCGCTAATTGGGCCACCGGACCCAGAAGTTCCGTGCTGGATAAAATTCCAGAGCTAGCCGAATCGCGCCCCCCAACCAGCAGCAACTGTCCTCCGGGGAGCAGGGCCGCCGGAGCATCATATCGCGGGGCAGCAAGGGTGGCGAAACGATCCCAAAAACCAGTGGCGGGATTGTAGACTTCCGAGCTGTCCAGTGGTTGGCCGCTCCCTGAGCCTCCCCCGGCGGCAATGACCCTGCCATCCGGCATCAAGGTGGCGGTGCCGCCGGAAGTCGCGGTTACGCGGTTTCCGGTAACACTCCATGAGCCGTCCGCCGGATCATAAATCTCGGAAGTTTGGAGGGCGACGGGTATGGATGAAATGACAACATGGCCTCCGGAAACCAGCACCCGGCCGTCTGCCAGAAGAGTGGAGGTGTGCGCCGCCCGGGGGTTGGTCATATTGCCCGTTGCGGCCCATGTCCCGGTGACCGGGTAAAAGAGTTCCGCGGTGCTGTGGTTGACGCTCCAGTCAGTGCCTGCTGAGACCAGCACTTTTCCATTACTCAGCAACGTTGCGGTGTGTTGGATGCGCGCCGTGGCCATGGGTGCTCCTTCTGACCAGATTCCTGTCGCCGGATCGTAAATCTCTGTGCTGTTCGTCGGAGCTGAATCTGCCAAACCGCCAGTGACCAGCACCCGTCCATCGCCCAACAAGGTAGAGGTATGGGATGACCGGCCTTTTGCCATACTGGCGGTGGTGCTCCAGCTTTCAGTGGCTGGATTGAAGATTTCCACACTCCGGGGTGTGGCGGGAATACCGAAGCCACCAGTGACTAAAAGGCGGCCCGACGCGAGCAGGGTGGCATTATGCCCGGCTCTTTGAATGCTCATATTGGCACCGGTGGTCCACAAGCCGGTTGAGGGGTGATAGATTTCCGTGCTCGTCAAACCAACGATATTGCCAGTGCTTCCACCTGCGGCCAGCACGGAGCCATCTGCCAGCAGGCTCACGGTATGGAACAAGCGGGGAACGGCAAGCCTTCCCGTGAAAAAATGCCGCACCAGTCCTCCCGTTACGGTGATGGAGGGATACTGATTCGCCGCCGTGCGGAAAGTAGCGGCATCCGAGTAGCCGGTGCCCAGGCTGTTGATGGCGTAGGCTTTGAAGGTGTAGTCCGTTCCGGGAACGAGGGCATTCACGCTGACCGTAAACGCCCCGGTGCCGGGATTATCAGCGAGGCGCAAGGTTGTTGCCGGGCCAGCGATGACAGGATCAGCATTTGTCAGACTCGGGGAGAAAACCACCCCGCGTTCCAGGATGGCCGATCCTCCATCACTGCTGATCGTGCCGCCCAAGGTGGCACTGGTGGAGGAAATGCCGGAACTCACCGGGGAAACCGCTTGCTGCGACCAAGCAGGCATAGCCAACGCGCAAAAGAAGGTGGCCCTCCATATGCCGCGGCGAAGCAGATGCGGCAGCCCGCCCAGCATGGAAAACATTGATGCACGATGGGAGCCGGGGGGATTTGCAATCATTTAAAAGTTGTGAAAATAAGAGGCAACGTGAGGGATGACCGTAAAACTCCTCACGGATATCGCGGAAAAAGATAGGGGAAAAGTGGTTTCTTTGGAGGCAATGGATTTGACTGAGGTGGCCAAAACCGATCCCCGTGCGGAACGGCCCGACTTCCCGGAAAAGCATTGCGAATCACTTTGACGACCGGAACACTGGCCTTTTCCTCTCCCGGTAGTCCGTTGCGAATCCCCGAAAATCGGTGCTTGGTGCAATCCGGTTTTATCCTTCACCTACTTCATGCCCTTGCCTCCCGATCTCCGCCCCGATGTCATCCCGCGTCACATTGCCGTCATCATGGATGGCAACGGTCGCTGGGCCAAGGCGCAGGGTTGGCAGCGCATCAAGGGCCACCGGGCCGGGGCCGATGCGGTGACCCGCTGCGTCGAAGCCTGCAACGACCTCGGCGTCGAGTTTCTGACCCTTTACGCCTTTTCCACCGAGAATTGGCAGCGGCCCAAATCGGAAGTCGCGGCCCTGATGACCCTGCTGGAGCGGTTCCTCAAGGAACAATCGGGCCGCATGGTGGCGGACAATGTCCGGCTCCAGGCGATCGGCCGGCTTACCGACCTTCCCCAGTCCTGTCAGGACGAACTGCACCGCTGCATCGAGGCCACCAGTCAGAATACCGGAGTCACCATGATTCTTGCCCTCAGTTATGGCTCGCGGGAGGAGATCGTGGATGGCATCCGCAGCCTGCTGCGCAATGTCAGTGAAGGCCATCTGGACAGTGCCATGATCACTCCGGACGTGGTCAGTAAGCACCTTTACACCCGTTATTTCCCGGACCCCGATCTCCTGATCCGGACGTCGGGGGAGATGCGGCTCTCCAACTTCCTCCTCTGGCAGTGCAGTTATGCGGAGATCGTGATTCTCCAGAAATTCTGGCCCGATTTCCAAAAAGAAGACCTCTACCAAAGCGTGCGGGACTACCAAAAGCGGCAACGACGGTTTGGGGCGGTGTGATCCATCAACCGGTCACGGGACAGGCTGCTTCAAAACCTCCCAGGCCCGGATCTGCTTTTCCCCGGCACAGCTGTAGTTATTTCCCGCCGATGGTTCCCAGCACTACTTCTGCATAGAGCCGGTGGCCGAAATCGTTGGGGTGGTTCAGCCCATTTCCGCTCAGGCAGAGATACGGTTTTTGTTGGAGCACGCCGAGCCAAACCGCTGTGACATCGGCCAGAGCACGTTCCGGTCCGGTCAGGGTTTTCAATCCGGCAGCGTAGGCGGGGTAGACTTCCGGCTGCGCATAGGTCCATTCCGGGTTGGCGGTCATGGGAGAGACGAGGATCACCGCGCATCCCTGCCGGGCGGTCTGGATCCGGCTGCTGAGTTCCTCCATGATCCTGACGAACTCCTCCGTCGTGCGGCGGCCGGAGGCGTCGTTCATGCCAAAGGCCAGCACCACCACGTCCGGCAATTCAGCCAGCACCGCCGGGATTCGGGTTAAGCCCCAGGCGGAATCCATACCGCCCACGGAAAGATTTTTCCGGCCCACGGTCACCCCGAACCGTTGTGCGATTCCATCGGCCACGAGGTCGGGATAGCCCGGCTGCATGGGCGGGGCACCCGCGCTGCCGGAGGCATTGGCTCCGGTGGAGATGCTGTCTCCCAGGGTGACCAGTTTCACCGGCTTGCCCGCCCGGAGTTTTTCCCGGAAATTGAGCAAATGCTCCGCAGGCGCGGCGACCGGAACCGGGCCCTGCCAGGCGGCCTTGGTTGAATACGAAGCCACCGATTGCAGGTCATGGAAATAGCGCCCCTCGCCATAGAGCATCCACGACTTTCCATCGCGGCAGGCCCGGTAGCTATGGGGGGAATCCGGGGCCGGATGCAATTCCACCGCTCTCTTGAATGGAATCCGGCTTCCAGCGGTCAGCACCACCTCACGGCTGCCGGGTTGCCAGGTAAAATCCTTTCCGGCTTCATAGGTGATTTCTAGCGTCGAACTACGGATCACCGGAATCTCCTCCGGCAGGTGAATCAGCACCGCCCGGGCCATCGTTTCGCCTTCAGACTGCACAAAAAACAGAGGATCCCCCTCGATCTTCCCCGGAATATGGAAGGGCAGTCCGGGGAGGGCGGCGCCGGACTTCCCAGGAGCGGCTCCTGCTGGTGAAGCAGGCGCCGGCGGGGTTTCGGCGGCGGCGATGGAAAGAAAACCGGCCATGGCTGCCGCGGTAAGGAAATGTTGAATCATGCAAGGCATCAACGTCCGCAATGCTCTGCGGCTATCCACCACAACGCGTATTTCAATTTGGGCACCAAGTCCGCTCTGTATGGTGGAGGCTCCCATCACACACCCCGGTTTGCCGGGCCCGGCGGAAGGCCTCCCCATCGGCTGGCCGTAGCTCTTCGACTGAATCGCGGGATGAGGTTGAATAATCCGCCTTGGCAGACGCGTGATGTCATCCATGATTTCCCTCCGCTCCCTGACGTTTGTTTTTTGGATGTTTTCCTGGCTTCTGGGGAGTGGGCCCCTGCAGGCCCGGCCGGAGACGTTGCAGGGCACCGTAATGTGCGGTTATCAGGGCTGGTTTGCGGCGGAGGGCGATGGCATGGGGATCGGCTGGCAGCACTACGGATTCGGCAGGGCAGGGGAATGCCACATCGATCTGTGGCCGGATGTCGCCGGTTTAGGGGAGGATGAATTATTCGCCACCCCGTTGAAATTTCCGGATGGCAAACCTGCCAAGGTCTTCAGCTCGGCCCATCCGCGCACGGTGCAGCGGCATTTTGAGTGGATGCGGGACCACGCGATTGATGGCGTTTTTCTGCAACGCTTCGGGGTCTCGGTCCGGGGAGGAAACCGCCGCCGTCTGGTGGATACGGTGTTGGGGAATGTCCGTGCCGCGGCTGCCGCCACGGGCCGGTCCTGGGCGGTGATGTATGACCTGAGCGGTCTCAAGGCAGGAGACATTGCCCGGGTGGTGATTCCAGACTGGAAGCAGTTGAGGGCGGAATTGAAGGTGACGGCGGATCCCACCTATCAACACCATGGAGGAAAACCAGTGGTGGCGGTGTGGGGGATTGGATTCAACGATGACCGGGCTTACGGGCTGGACGAATGTGCCGCGTTGCTGGCCTTCCTGCAGCAGGAATCAGGAGGGGCCTGCGTTATGGCCGGGGTGCCGTTTGGCTGGCGGACCCTGGAGCGTGATGCCATCCGCGACCCCCGCTTGCTGGAAGTACTGGGACAATCAGCCGATATCATCAGCCCTTGGTCGGTGGGGCGGTATGGCAACATTGAAGACGCCCGGCGGCAGATCGCTGAAATCCATCCCGGAGATGCGGAGTGGTGCCGCAGCCGGGGGAAATCCTATCTTCCGGTGATCTTTCCCGGTTTCAGTTGGTCCAATCTGATGCGGTCACGCGGGAAAGAAGTCCCGCTGAATTCCATTCCCCGCCAGCAGGGCCGGTTTTACTGGGAGCAGGCCGGGGCCCGGATCCGCGCCGGGGCGGAGATGCTGTATGTTGCCATGTTCGACGAGATGGACGAAGGGACCGCGATTTTCAAATGTGCCAACATTGTGCCGGCGGGGACCTTGCCGTTCGCGACCTTTGAGGGGATGCCAACAGATCACTATCTCTGGCTCACCAGTCAGATGCGGCGGGCTTTGAGAGGAGAGGTGAGCCTGTCGGATTCCGTTCCCGTGCGGGAGCCGGACCAGTCCGGCAAGACCGGGAATTGAAACTATTCCAATGTCCTGTAACCGCCGGTCCTTCGGGGGGCAGTCATAGGATCGCCCTTGGGCCACGCCCACCGCAAGCTGGCCAAAGCTCAGATCAAAATTTTCTGAATAGAGTCCAACGGGGTGCCGTCGAAGAAAACATGGATTCTGCTTTTTGCCGATTTGTCCTCTCTGGCCTGCTTTGCTGCTTAGGAGTGAGCTGCACGACCGCCTACGATGCCTATGGTTACCCTCAGCAGGTTGTTGATCCGGCAGCGGCGGTAGTGGGGGCGGCGGCCGTGGGTCTGCTGGCCTACGGTTTGGCAAATACCGGCCACCACCATCACGGGGGTTCTCATTATCGTCATTACGACCGGTATGACGGGCATCGGGGTGGATCCTACTACCGGCCCTATTACGGTGGGCATCGAGGGTACCGGCGTTACTGAGTCGTCGGCCAAGTGGGATGACCCGCTTAGTGGTTGAACATAAATTCCTTGGAGTTCAGCAGCGCCCAGAAGAGGTCTTCGAGGATGGCTTGGGTGTCTTCCGCTTTGGCGGCAATGGCTTCCATGACCGGTTTTAATTCTTCGCTGACGGGAGCCCGGGTGAAGCAGCGTTGGTAGAGCAGATTCATGATCTCTTCAGGGGTCTTTTTCTCATCCAGCATGGATTTGATGAGGTTGCCTTCCGTGATGCGCTGGGAGGTGACGTCGCCATTCATCAGGTGGAGGGCCTGGCCCAGATTGGGATCCATCTTCACTTCACAGGAGCAGACGCTGGCGCGCTCGGCGCGTCCAAAGGTGCGGAGGAAATAGTTGGAGACATTGCCGTCGGCAATCTGCACGGCCCGGGCGCCCTTGGGCAGGCCTTGGAATTTGTTTTGGGTGCCGGTGACCTGGGTGAGGGTATCGAGCATCACTTCAGCCCGCTGGCGGCGGAGCAGGGAGTGGGCGAAATTCCGTTCGTCCCCGGCATTGGATTCATTCAGCCGGGTGCTGAGTTGGTAGGTGCGGCTGGTGCAGATATCCCGCACGAGGCGTTTGAAGTCGTATTTGTATTCGGTGAAACGTTTGCCGAGGGCGTCCAGGAGTTCGGGGTTGGAGGGTGGATTGGAAACCCGCACGTCGTCCACCGGTTCGATGATGCCGACGCCGAAAAAGTGGCTCCAGATGATATTGGAGAGGTTTTTGGCGAAGAAGGGGTTCTCGGGACTCGCCAGCCATTGGACCAGCACCTTGCGCCGGTCTTCCGCCGGCTTTTCGGGGACGATCCCGCCAAGGAATTTCGGTTTGGTAGGCTGTTTAGTGACGAGGTGGTTGACCTCCCCGCCGCGGGAATCAAAGACCACGGTCTCGCGGGGATCTTCCGCGGTTTTGCGCCCGATCTGGGAAAAGAAGGCGGCGAAACCATAATAGTCATCCATGGTCCAGCGGTCGAAGGGATGATTGTGGCACTGGGCACATTGGAGCCGCATGCCCATAAAAACCTGGGCTACGTTTTCCGCCACCTTCAGGGTATCCCGTTCGATTTGATAGTAGTTGGTGGCCGGATTGGTGAAGGTGCCGCCGGTGGAACCGAGCAGTTCCTGCACAATCAGGTTGAAGGGAACGTTTTTGGCGAGGCGCTCCTTGAGCCAGTTGAAATAGAGC
>JAYUWQ010000295.1:0-4747 GCA_043753485.1 bacterium | reverse complement strand
TCTGGATGGGTCCGGCCAATGAACCAGTGGGAACAGTTGATGCAGATTGCCGCAGGGCTGACTTTTGTCTCCCATGATATCCGTGCCCAGTTGGACCGGACCGGCCGCTATGAACTGCCGCTTCCTCCGGAGTTTCCCTTTGCGATCAGCCTGTTTCATTTCAGCTCGCAGCATTTTACCAGCGGAGTGACCTGGCACGAGCGCTTGGAACTTTTTCTGCCGCTGGATGGCCGGGTGGATTTGCGGATGGGCGAGACCACCGCACCACTCGAAGCTGGAACCCTGCTGGTAGTTGATAACATGAAACCGCATCATGTGGTGGATCATGCGGGTTTTGATACCCGGGTCATCGTGATCAGCTTTCTTCCGGAGTTCGTTTATCGTCCCGGCGCATCTTCCCACGACTACACCTTTCTGGTTCCGTTTCATGCGAAGGTGGATGGGCGGCATCACGTGATCCAATCCCATGACCCCTGTGCCGGGGCGGTCTATCAAGCCGTGCACCGCTTGCTGGAAGCGTATTTCGCAAAGAACGGGCGATTCCGCGAAACCTCGTGCAAAGCCTGGTTTCTGGTCCTGTTGAATGAGTTGGCCCAGCGGTTCCACGATGCGCCGGTCAAGCACGCGGAATTTCTGCGCCAGCAAAGCCGGGTGGCGCGGTTCGCTCCGCTGCTATCCAGAGTGCATCACCCGGAGCAGGACCGGATCACCCAGGCCCAGGCGGCGAAGCTGACGGGAATGAGCATCGCCCAGTTCACCAGACAGTTCCGTCTCGCGACCGGCATGACATTTATTTCCTATGTCACCCACACCAGGCTTGCCGGGGCTGCGCGGCTGCTGAAAAACAGC
The DNA here is from genome assembly GCA_043753485.1 of bacterium. Classification (GTDB taxonomy): domain Bacteria; phylum Verrucomicrobiota; class Verrucomicrobiia; order Verrucomicrobiales; family V1-33; genus CAIZWU01. Next base: position 3,898 of record JAYUWQ010000295.1, on the reverse strand, counting down.
AGCCAGACGATCGCGGAAATCGCGATGGAGGCAGGTTTCACGGATCAAAGCTACTTTGACCGGTGCTTCAAAAAGTCCTACGGCCAAACGCCCCGGGATTTCCGGCGGGGACCCGCCCCCTGACCCGCCAGGAGCAATTCCTCCAGGTGTTTGAACGGTTTTCTGCAAGCCCGGGTTATTTGAATTGGCTATTCACGGAGAATGAATATCCGTATCGCTGCCGCACTGGCCCTCGTTTTCCCGACTGCTCTCCGGATCGAGGTGGCAAATGCTGCTCCCGCTCCGATCGGGTTGAAAGTCAGCGGCAACCATCGATTTCTCGTCACCAACGGGGACGAACCCTTTTTCTGGTTGGGCGATACGGCGTGGGAGCTGTTTCATCGATTGGACCGCGGAGCCGCCGATCGCTATCTGGAGACCCGGGCCAAGCAGGGATACACGGTGATTCAAGCTGTGGCTCTGGCGGAAGTGGATGGGTTGAACAAGCCCAATGCCTATGGGCACCAGCCACTGCAGGCGCGTGATCCTGCGCGGCCTGCGGTCGTGGATGGTCCTTCGAATGACTACTGGGACCATGTGGATTATATCGTGGACAAAGCGAATAGTCTGGGCCTGATCATCGGTTTTTTACCCACGTGGGGCGACAAGTGGTTTGGCCCGGCAGAAGCGCTGGTGTTCAATCCGCAAAATGCGGCGGTCTACGGGGAATGGCTGGGCCAGCGTTATCGGGACAAGTCGCTGGTATGGATTCTGGGTGGCGACCGGCTCGTGGAAAATGACGGGCATCGGGCGATCCTGCAGGCCATGGCGGAGGGCCTGAAAAAGGGCGACGGCGGATCGCACCTGATCACCTTCCATCCCGTGGGGGGACAGGGGTCGGCCCAGTATTTCCATGAGGCTCCGTGGCTGGATTTTAATTCCAGGCAAAATGGACACGGCACGGAATACAATGGACGCTATGACGCGACCCGGGCGGACTATGACCGCCAGCCTGCCAAGCCAGTAATCGATATCGAACCACTCTACGAGGATCACCCGATTGCTTTTAATTCCGATCGTTTTGGCCACTCCACGGCGGCGGATGTGCGCCGCCCGTTATACTGGAATCTTTTCAGCGGCGCCTGCGGGCACACCTATGGACATCACTCCGTCTGGCAAATGGCCACTGGTCAGGATGATGGCATCAACCGCCCCCTGATGACCTGGTCCGAGGCGTTGGAACAGCCGGGAGCCCATCAGATGCAATATGGCCGCTGGCTGATGATGTCCCGGCCTTTTGGACAGTTTGTGCCCGATCAGGAGGTCCTCGTTCCCGACCAATGGACCACCAGCGTGCCCGGGGCCGGCCGCTACTACTTTGCGGCAATCCGGGCCAATGATGGCAGTTGTGCCATGGTGTATGCGCCTACCGCCCGGAAGTTCAAACTGCGGATGAATAAGATCACCGGCCTCTCGGTGAGGGCCTGGTGGTTCAATCCCAGGGACGGCACCGCCCGGGAAATCGGCCACTTCCCCAACAGCGGAGAGCGGGAGTTTCTTTCCCCAGAGCCCGGGGAAGGGCTCGATTGGGTGCTGGTGCTGGATGATGCGGCAAAACCATTCGCAGTCCCTGGCCAGCATCCCTGAATGATGGCGGTCAATCCAGAGGTGCCAGCTTTTCCCATTACGCCATGTCCCCCTACCGAATTCTCCCGGCCATCCTCGTATTCGGGTTCGCCACTCCGGAGGTGCGGGCGGCGGACCCTCCGGTCTTCCCCCTGAAGATAAGTGGGAACCACCGTTACCTGACTGACCAGAAGGGCAAACCGTTTCTCTATCACGCCGATACCGCGTGGATGATCTTCTTTAAACTGACGGAAAATGAGGCGGCCGATTACTTCGCTGTCCGCAAGGCGCAGGGTTTCAACGTCATCCAGGTGCAATTGACCGGATTCCTCGATTCCACCAGAGCCAATGGAGACCGGCCGTTCGCTCCCCCTGATTTTGATTTTTCCGCGCCGGTGGAGTCGTTCTTCGCCCATGTTGACCGGGTGGTGGCCGAGGCCGGGAAGCAGGGTCTGGTGCTGGCCATGACCCCGGCCTGGTCGGGATGTTGTCAGGAAGGCTGGGCCGGCAAGACCAGGTCCGGGCAGGACGCGCCCCTCAATACCAATGGCCCCGGGAAGTCCCGGGCGCTCGGCAAATGGATCGGTTCCAGATATGGCAGGTATCCACACGTCATGTGGATCATGGGTGGGGACAATGACCCTGACAATGCGCGGGAGGAAATCCGTCAATTGGCCGAGGGCATCAGGAAGGCCGCGCCAACCCAGTTGATCACCTATCATGCCTCTTCCTCCCATTCCAGCACCGAGGTCTGGCCGGCTGATGAAAACTGGCTGGACGTCTCCATGGTTTACACCTACTTCCGCGGCTTCGACAAAGCGTGGAATAAAAACCAGCCGGACGTTTATGAAGTGAGTCACCGCGAATATGCCCTAACTTCTATCCGTCCTTTTTTCCTTGGTGAATCAACCTACGAAGGCGAGCACGGGGACTGGGGCAGCGCCCTTCAGGCGAGGAAGCAGGCCTACTGGTGCCTGCTCAGCGGCGGCAGCGGTCACGCCTACGGCTCGCCGAATTGGAATTTTCCGCCGGATTGGCGCAAGGTGCTGGAACTCCCCGGCGCCAACAGCCTGAAACATCTGCGCACACTCTTTGAATCACGCCCTTGGTGGATGCTGGTGCCCGACATCGAAAACACTCTCGCCGTGGAGGGGCGTGGTTCATTTGCCACCAACGACTACGCCGTCACCGCGCTCGCTGGGGATGGGTCTTTTGCCCTCAGTTACCTGCCGTCCAAACGCACGCTAACCCTCGACCTCACCAAGCTCAGCGGCGAACGGGTGGTAGCCGCGTGGTTCAACCCGCGCACCGGCATGACGACACGCATCGGCGGGTTCACTGGCAGGAAGCGCCAGGCTTTTGAGCCACCCGGCGCCGGGGACTGGGTGCTGGTGGTGGAAGATGGAGCGAAAACGCCCTGATTCCTGCGGAAAAACCGACTCACACCAATGAAAAAGATACTGCTGCTCGCTCTTTCTTTGTCCACCGGCGTGGCGTTGTCCGCCGAAACCCGGACGAATGCCGTTTCGCCATCCGCCGCCACCGACCTCCCGGGAAAGATGATTCATTCCTGGCTGGCGAACTCGTTCACCAGGCAAGCGGGGCATCACTCGGTGCCTGTCACCGCAATCGCCATTGCGGTGACACCGGATGGGACGGTCTTTTCGGCTGGCGTGGCTGAAGGCTACGGCGGTGTCGCTTCTTACAAGGACGGCAAGTTTGTCACCAAATATGACTACGACAGCGGTTTTGGCAGCAGCGCGTCTTCAGTCGCCGTGGACGACAAATACGTTTACATCGGCACTGGGGCTGGCCTTTTCCGGACGCGCCTTGAAGACGAGTCCTACAACCGCGAACCAATCACCGGAGGCAACATCCGAGGCTTGGCTCTGAGTGATGGCGAGCTTTACTTGAGTGATCACGCCACCGGTAAGATCCGCGTCTTGGCGACGGCGACGATGAAAGAGGTCCGCGCCTTCGCTGCGCCGAGTCCGGGAACGATCGCTGTCGGTGCTGACGGACGAGTCTGGGTCATTCAAGGCAAGCCAGGCAAGGAGTCATTTGACCTCGGTGGTTTGAAGGTCATCTCTTTCTCCAAGGAGGGTCAGCCGGGGCCGGAGATCACTGACTTTGAGAATCCCTGCGCCCTGACCTTCGATCCGAAGGGCCGGCTCCTTGTGGGTGGGTTGAATCAGCACAGTCAGATTTGGTTCTACGATGTCTCGGGCACACCCAGGAAGGTGGACACCTTCGGCGCGGAGGGCGGCATCTTTTCGGGCGAGCCGGGAAAGTA
>JAYUWQ010000294.1:0-1946 GCA_043753485.1 bacterium | reverse complement strand
TTACGTCAAGTTGCGCCCGCATTTCTGCACCTTTTCCCGATCCGTTTCCCGCCATTCTTCTAAACGGGTGCGCGACAAAAAAGCAACCAATTGAGGCTAGAATGGGAAAATCGATGGCTTTAGCGCAAGTTTGGTGTATATGTTCTATACACCAGCCAGCCATGACTCTTCTCACCGACACCCAAATCAAAGTCCGTCGCGACGGGATCCTCTCCGAAATGCAATCCATCAGGGAAATGATCCGCGGCAAAATCAGCCTTCAATCCCTCAAGCGCACCGCCGCTGACGGCTCCGTCAAAGAGCGCGGTCCCTACGCCATCTTCCAATGTTGGCTCGACGGCCGCAATCACTCCCAACGCATCCCCAAGGAAGACCTCCCGGTCATTACCAGAGCCGTCGATGGCTACCAGCGCTTTGTTCAGTTGGCAGATGAATTCGCCGCCCTGACCGAAACCCTCACCCAGCGCAGCGGCCCTCTGCTCCCCGCAAAAAAAAACTCCAAGAAGCCGCTTCAGATGAAAAATACCGGGAAACCGAAACCTTCCTCAAGGACGCCCTCCAAAAAATAAAGATCGGCGCGATGGGGGATGTCCGGGGGCTGGAGGAAGGCCTGCGAAAGGCGCTGCTCCTTGATGGTGCCAGGCTCCTGGCAGATTTGATCAGCCAGATCAAAGCCCCCGGTGATCATCCGCAACCCGGTGAAAAATGCCACCCCCGCCGCAAGCTTGTCATCCAATCCCTCCTCGGACCGCTAACCATCTCCCGCAGCTACTACTTTGAGCGCTCCAGGAGCCGGGGTCTGCGCGGGCGCTGCCCGCTGGATCAATATCTGGGCTTGTTCGGCCGCTTCACCCCTGGCTTTGCCAGGATCGCCAGCAGAGCGGCCGCGCAGTCCAGTTATGGAGAGGCCAGCAATGATCTCAATGAGCTGGCCGGGCTCAAGGTCGGCTCCCGTCAGCTGCAGCGGCTTTGTCAGGACGTCGGCGCTGCCTTGCGGGAAAAACTCAAACGCCTCCCGGCCCCGCCCGCCGTGCCCGTGCCTATCATGTATGTGGAGGCCGATGGCACCGGCGTGCCCATGAATCGGCAGGCCCTGCAGGGAGTGAAGGGTCGTGGCGCCGATGGCCAAGCCAAAACCCGCGAGGTGAAAACCGGGTGCGTTTTTACCCAGACCGGACTGAATGAGGAAGGCGGACCCGAGCGCGATGAAGCCTCGACGACGTGGATCGCAGGCATCGAAACAGCGGGGGATTTTGGTCCGAAGCTGCGCGATGAGGCCAAGCGACGAGGCATCGCGAAGGCCGCCCGGGTGGTCTTCCTGGGCGATGGAGCCGCGTGGATCCGGGAACTGGCCCGCAACTATTTTCCGGAGGCCACCTGCATCCTGGACTTCTGGCATGCCAGCGAATATTTGATGGAAATGGCCAAACTCCTCAACCCGGGAGCTGCCTCCACAGCCACTGAACTCTACACCCGGTGGCGCGGGGAAATGGCGCGATCCAAAATCGGAGACATCCTCATTGAAGCCAAAGCCTACCTTGGGAGAGAAGGGATCGACACCCTCAGCCTGGAGTCGAAAATCAACTATCTGGAGAACCAGCAAACCCGGATGGACTATGCGAAATATCGGGCCGCAGGCCTCTTCATTGGATCAGGAGTCGTGGAAGCGGGATGCAAGAAAGTCATTGGGGCGCGATTTAAATGCTCCGGCATGTTCTGGAGCGAACCCGGAGCGAAGAACCTCCTCCACATCCGCACCGCACTCCTGAGTCAAAACCGGTTCGACGACTTCTGGGCTGCCAGAAACGCCGCCTGACGAGCGACAGTTACTTTTTTGTCCCGCACCCGTTGGAATGGGGAGGCCGACTTTTCCGTTTCATTCGGAGTGCGGCACCGCTCAGTTGCTCCTTCGTTTATTTTCCCCTGTTTTGCCCGGCCTGCTCCTT
>JAYUWQ010000293.1:0-1948 GCA_043753485.1 bacterium | reverse complement strand
CCCGGGACGTGATTAGAAATCGGTCGGACATGGTTTGGGAAATAGGGAATGATTACAGAGAATACGCCCGAACAAGCGGAACTCCCCTGGTCATTTATTTATAAATTACCAGGCGCTCACTCTGAGGGAAAGCCGGCCACACGCGTCCTCCCAGCGCTGACCGGCCGGAATGCCGCTGCCCGCCCGGGCGGATGGAAGTGCGTGCTAGGCCGGGGAATCCTCCTCCGGGAATGTCAAAAGGATCTTGCCGTTCCTTGCGCCCCCGGCGGCATGTTTCAGGGCCTCACGGTATTGAGCCACCGGGTAAGCGGCGGCGATTTGCTGACGGAGCTGGCCGTTCAGGGCCAGTTGCGCCAATTTTTGGTACAACTCCGCCATCCGGTCATTTCCCATGGAGGCTGCCCAACGGGTGAGCCAGAACCCCCCCAGAGTGAGTCCTTTGAATATCAACATGCCGTTAGGCACTTTCAAGGGCTGCCGGGCCATGGCCCCGTAGGTCACATGGGTGCCGTGGGGGCCCAGCAGATCCATCAGACGCAGGGCGCTGTCACCGCCAACAGAGTTAAGCGCCAATAACGGAGCGGGGGCTCCGCAGCCCGCCAGCGCGGCCTTGGCCGCCGACAGGCCTTCCGCATCATCCACAAAAACCAGATCGGCCCCCAGCGCTTCGCAAACCGCGGTGCTTTCCGGGCGCCTGACAAAATTCAGGGTCCGCAGGCCGAGCGATTTGGCGATCTGAATCACGCAGTGTCCCGCCGCCGAACTGGCAGTATTCTGCACCACCCACGTCCCCGCGGCCAGCGTTCCAGCGGCGTGCAGCAAACCCCAGGCGGTCGCGGGATTCACCCGGAGCAGCGCCGATTGCGGAGCCTCCAGCCCCTTGGGCAATCCATGAACCTGTTCCACCGGCAGAACCCGCCACGAAGCCCAGTTGCCGGGACCTGTCAGCGGCAGGACCGCTGATCCTGCAGCGAGGCTGGTCACTCCTTCGCCCAAATCCGCAATGACCCCCACGCCCTCCATGCCAGGCACGCAAGGCAGATCGGGTTTGGTGCCGTAATTTCCCTCGATGAAATTCAGGTCCGCGGGATTGATCGCGGCGGCCTGCATGCGGATCAGCACTTCGCCGGGACCCGGCACCGGGCGCGGCTGGCGCTGAAGTTCCAGGACTTCGGCCGGGGGACCCGTGCGGGTGATAACAAGTTGGCTCATATGACATCGCCAAGGACATCGCTGGCCGGGGCGTGGTCAAACCCGATCAAATATATTCGTTTTTTAAAGAAATAGTGGACAGGCGGCGCTTGTTCAGTATATGTCTATGATCTGTCTAATACAGACAGTGGTATAACCCCCACCGCCAACTCTTATGAAACTCAACGACACTGACCTGCTCGAACTGCCTATCTCCCTGATGCCAGCCGTTGACGATCAAGCCGAAGTGCGGGTGCTCCTGCGTGGCATCGCCAATGGAGACCGCGTTTGTTATGCCGAATTCCACCGCCGTTTCTCCGGAATGGTCTATGCGACGGCCATTCAGGTCCTGCACAACCACGAGGATGCCCAGGACACCGCGCAGGAGGTTTTCACTTCTCTCTGGAAAAAGGCCAAAATGTTCATTGACGACCGGGGCAAACCCAGCACGTGGCTGGCGGCGATGGCACGCAACCGCAGCATCGACAAATTGCGGTCCCGTCAGCGCCGCAGCCGTCTGAATGATTCCTTCGAAGACGAAAGCCGCACCGAAGAGCAACTGGTCCGCACCGACCCGGCCATGGAAGCCAGTGTCAATGAATTGGGCCAGCACGTGCGCACCGCGGTGATGGAACTCTCCCCGGAACAACGCGAAGCTATCCAATTGGCGTTTTTTGAGGGCCTGACCCAACTCGAAATCGCCCAGAAAACCGGCGAACCTCTCGGCACCATCAAGGCCCGGATCCGCCGGGGACTC
>JAYUWQ010000292.1:0-13047 GCA_043753485.1 bacterium | reverse complement strand
AAGAATTTGGCCACATCCGTGTCCGAGCTGCCACAGTTCCCTGTGACAATCGTCGTCACCCCCATGCGCAGAAAATTTTCCGCCACCGGAAGGTTGGCAATGTCCTCGGAATGCGTATGCACATCAATGAATCCCGGCGCGGCCACCTTCCCCCCGGCATCAATCCTCACCGCCGCAGCCACTCCGCCATCCACCTTCCCCACCACCACAATCCGCCCCTCCCGGATTGCAATGCTGCCGCTCGTCAGGGGCCCACCCGTCCCGTCCGCCAGCCGGGCATTTTCAATCACCAGGTCATAACGCTCCGGCTCCGCCACTGTGGGTTGCGTGAGCAAAAAGACCACCAGCCCGCAAGCTGCCAGCGGAAGAAGCACCGATAGGATTTTCATGCGGCACACCGTAGCCCCCGAAATCCCGCTTCGCCAGTTCCGCCTCCATCCTGTTCCCATACAAATCGGATACCCGGATCGTGGAAAAAAGGGAGCACACCGTATTGAACTCCCCGGTGCCGAAGGCACTTTGGAGTGCGGACGGCTTGCCTCCGCTTTCCCGCAGGCAGCTTGCTGCCGTTTTCCGGCGGAGTGCAGCCAGCGATCAAAGCCCAGCCCGATCCTCCCGCAGGGCAAGCCCCGCTCGCGAAAGCGGAGGCAAGCCATCCGCACTCCAAAAAATCCCGCGCCGGGTGCTCCGCAGAAATGCTATTTCATCTTGCCGCGACAGTAGTCACACATTACCAGCCCCGGATGGCCGCCACATCGATGAATTGTCCCGGGTTGGTAGAAGTGCCACTGGCTACAGCACCCCATCCTCTTCGTCTGCTTCTTCCATGCCCAGTTGGTCACGGTAGAAAATCCCCGCCAGCCGGGCTTGGGCCATCATGAAATAAAACCCGGCTCCCGCTGCCAAAAGGCCTCCAACCAGCGGGATTCGCCCCAAAAGCACCTCAACCACTCCTGAAATAACCAACCCGGCCAGAAGCAACCCGGCCAGAAGAAAATAAACCGGCATCGCCTTCAGGATCTTCGGCAGCACATGCCAGGGTAGCGCGTTAATCATCTCGTTGCGCACAATAACATGCAGAATGGCCATCGGAAAATACAACACGCCCCACAAGATCCCCAGCCAGACCAGCGGACTGCTCCAGATCCCACCACCCAGCTTCCGCGCCAGCACCACGCATCCCAGCATGGGTAAAAAGGACAGCAGAAATACTCCCGCCGTGCGGACCATCGGCACGATTACTTCGCCTACCAAATCCGAAACATCCGGCCAATCCGGCGGATCCTCATTCCAGCTCACCGTGGATTCCACAATGCTATGATAGTAGGCATTGAAATACGCCAGCCCCAATGACGACGCGATGCCCCCGAAAAGCGAAAACCCGGAGGCAAATCCCAGCACCGCCGATAACACCGCCCCGATCACCAACAAAATCCCACCCGACCCGCGCACCGGATAACCCAGTGCATCCATCATCGGCTTCCTCTCAGGAGTTTCGATTTCTTCATTCATAGGCGGTAACTTGATAAGAGGGAAATTTTATGACTTATGCAGTCACCCCACCCTGACAGCGAGGAGAATTTCCAGTTATTTTCGTAAGTCCCTGCCCCCCTAAAACTCCCTTGTTCCAAACTCCTCTGTAAAATCCGTTCCAAAGCATGTAGATTCCATTTTCCCTCCCTTAAACTCCCCATGGCCCATTTCAAACTCGCCTCCCCCTTCGACCCCTCCGGCGACCAGGGGCAGGCCATCGAAAAACTCACCCGCTCCATCCAGGCCGGGAATACTCATCAGACGCTGCTGGGGGTCACCGGGTCGGGCAAGACGTTCACCATTGCCAATGTCATCGAAAAGACCGGCAAGCCGACCCTGGTGATCAGTCATAACAAAACGCTGGCGGCCCAGCTCTATTCGGAATTCCGCCAGTTTTTCCCGGACAATGCGGTCGAGTACTTTGTCTCCTACTTCGATTATTACCAACCCGAGGCCTACATCCCGCGCAGCGATACCTACATTGAAAAGGACTCGTCCATCAACGACGAGATCGAACGCCTCCGCCTCAGCACCATGAGCGCCCTGCTGACGCGGGACGATGTGATTGTCATCGCCAGTGTGTCCTGCATCTACGGCCTCGGCTCGCCGGAGGATTACGCCCAGGCCATGTTTCCCGTGCGTAAGGGAATGTTGATGGACCGCGACCATTTCCTCACGCGCCTCGTCGAGATGCTCTACGAGCGCAACGATATCGCCTTCCAACGCGGCAAGTTCCGCGCCCGCGGTGATGTGGTCGAAGTCTGGCCGGCCTCCCTGGAAAATGAAGGCATCCGCGTGGAGTTTTTCGGTGATGAAATCGACCGCATCAGCGTCTTTGATCCCCTCACCGGCACCGCCACCAAGGTGATTGATGCCATCACCTTCTACCCGGCCAAGCAATTTGTCACCGCCGCCGACAAGATGAAGGGCGCTCTCGTGAAAATCCGGGAGGAAGCCGATCTCCAGGTGGCCAAATTCGAGGAGGAAGGCAAATTCATCGAAGCCCAGCGCATCCGCCAGCGCACCGACTACGATCTCGAAATGATGCGGGAGATGGGATTTTGTCAGGGCATTGAAAACTACAGCCGCCACCTCACCGGCCGGCCGCCCGGCGAAACCCCCTACACCCTCCTCGATTTCTTTCCGGACGACTTCCTGCTGGTGATCGACGAAAGTCACGCCACCATCCCGCAGGTCGGCGGCATGTATGAGGGCGACCACAGCCGCAAGACCACCCTGGTGGACTACGGTTTCCGTCTCCCCAGCGCCCTCGACAACCGGCCCCTGAAATTCCCCGAGTTCATGAAGCGCACCCGTCAGCGGCTTTATGTCAGCGCCACGCCCGCCAAGTTCGAGATTCTAAACAGCGTAGTGGGCAACACGGGCTACATCCCGCACGTCAAAAAAATCGGGACTGAGGAAGGCACGCCCGAACGCCTGCCCCGCATTTCGGGAGCCGATATTCCGGTGGAAAAATTCGACACTTCCACGCCGGGCAAGGATCTCATCGTCGAACAGATCATCCGCCCCACCGGTCTGCTGGATCCCATCATCACGGTCAAACCGCTCAAGGGCCAGATCGATGAAACCATCGAGCAATGCCGCCAGCGTGTTGAGATCGGGCAGCGCGTCCTGGTCACTACCCTGACCAAACGCACGGCCGAGGACCTCACCGATTACCTGCGCGGCGTGGGCCTGAAAGTCCGCTACATGCACAGCGACATCAACACCGTGGAACGCGTGGAAATCCTGCGGGCGCTCCGGTTGGGGGAATTCGATATTCTTGTGGGCATCAATCTCCTGCGCGAAGGCCTCGACCTTCCCGAGGTGTCATTGGTCTGCATTCTTGATGCTGACAAGGAAGGTTACCTGCGCAGCGAAACCAGCCTGATCCAGACGGCGGGCCGCGCCGCCCGTCACGTCAATGGCGAGGTGGTCCTGTTTGCCGATATCATGACAAAAAGCATCCAGGCGCTGATTGGTATTTCCACTTACCGCCGCCGCAAGCAGGAGGAGTATAATCTGCTCCACGACATCAGCCCGCGCAGCACCGTCCGCCATCTCCAGCAAAGCCTGCATGCCCCCACCGATCCTTTCGCCGAGCATAGCAGCAAGGTCGCGGAAGGCGGCAGTGCCGACGATACCGCTGCGGTGATCGCCCAGCTCCAGGAGGAAATGGTCGAAGCCTCCCGGGCCCTTGAATTCGAACGCGCGGCGCTCCTGCGCGACCAGATCAATGAACTGAAGGCCCTGGCCGCCGGTCAACCGGTGCCCAAAGGCTCCACCAAGGCCTTCAAAGCCAGTTACCTCGCCAAAGCGCCGAAAAAGAGAGGGAAACGGTAAGAGCGGCCCGCCTGGGGAATTGACGGGGTCACGCGGGGCGGCTAACCTGACTGAATGACCGTCCGCCCTTCGCGCCGTTTTGATCCCAGTTCATGGAAGTCTCACGCCGTATCTCCGGTGGAGGCGGTGCGTGCGGTCCGCAGCGGCATGCGCGCTTTTCTGCACGGGGCCTCGGCGACGCCCACCTCATTGATTCAGGCCCTCTGTGACCGGATGGATCTTGAAGGGGTGGAAGTTTGCCATCTGCATACGGCCGGCCCTGCTCCATTCACCGTGCCGGGGGTGGAAAAGCGGGTCCGTTCCGTTTCCTTCTTCGCCGCCGGGCCAGTACGCGAAGCGATCGCTGCCGGCCGGGCGGATTTTGTGCCAGTTTTCCTATCGGATATCCCCGGGCTGTTGCGGGACGGTTCCATGCCCCTTGATGCGGCCTTGATCCAGGTTTCGCCGCCCGACCGGCACGGCATGTGTTCGCTGGGCACTTCCGTGGATGCCGCCCGGGCCGCGGTGGATACGGCCCCGCTCATCATTGCGGAAATCAACCAGCAGATGCCCCGCACCCACGGCGCGACCATCCTCCCGTGGGAACGTATCGATGCCTTCACCCTGACGAATCGTCCCCTCTGGGAGCATCTGCCCGATCCCGAAACGCCGGAGGCGGCGCGCATCGGAGAAATCATTGCCGGACTGGTGGAGGACGGTTCCACTATCCAAACCGGCATCGGGGCCATTCCGAATGCGGTGCTGGCCCGGCTCACCAACAAAATCGATCTGGGGGTGCATACCGAAATGTTTTCGGACGGGCTGGTGCCCCTGATGGAAAACGGCGTGGTCACCAACCGTTTCAAGTCCGTCCATCCGGGGCGCACCATCACCAGTTTTGTCACCGGCACGCGGCGGCTTTTTGACTTTGTGGACGACAATCCGCAGGTCGAATTCCACCCCTGCGACCGCACCAACGACACCAATCTGCTGCGCAAACTGGACCGCCTGGTCGCGGTGAACAGCGCCATTGAAGTGGACCTCACCGGACAGGTGTGCGCGGACTCCATCGGACACCGGATTTTCTCGGGCATCGGTGGCCAGATGGATTTCCTGCGCGGGGCGGCGCTCTCGCGGGGCGGCAAGCCGATCCTGGCATTTCCCTCCACCGCCAAAGGAGGCACGGTGTCCCGTATCACGTGGGAACTGCCCCCGGGTGCGGGTGTGGTCACTTCCCGGGGCCACGTCCACTGGGTGGTGACGGAATACGGGGCGGTGAACCTTCACGGCCTGACGCTCCGCCAACGGGGGGAAGCCCTGATCGGACTCGCCCATCCGGATTTCCGGCAGGAACTGCACCGGCAAATGACCCATCCGGTGAGCGGCTAGGAAATCCCCGGCGTCTGATGAGTCCTCTCCTCAGGCCCTGCCGGTGGCATCGGCTTCGGCGAGCACTCCTTCGAGGTAACGGCGGTAGTCGGGACTGCGGGTGGCGGCGATGACTTTTTCAAAACCGGCACGGTCGATGAACCCGCGGTTGAAAGCGACTTCCTCGATGCAGGCGACTTTGAGGTTTTGCTGGTGTTCGATGGTGGCGATATAGTTTCCAGCTTCCAGGAGGCTGGCCGGGGTGCCTGTATCGAGCCAGGCGATGCCGCGTCCGAGCAGGCGGACTTCGAGCTGCCCATCGTGGAGGTAGGCGTTGTTGAGGTCGGTGATTTCCAGTTCGCCGCGGGCGCTTGGTTTTTGCTGCTTCACCCGTTCCACCACCGTTTGGTCATAAACATACAGGCCGGGCACGGCGTAACTGCTCTTCGGTTTTTTGGGCTTTTCCTCGATGCTGATCACTTTTTGGTTTTTATCAAATTCCACCACGCCAAACCGCTCGGGGTCGCGCACGTGATAACCAAAAACACAGGCGCCCTGTTCGATGGCGAGGGCGGAGCGGAAGAAGTCCAGTTTTCCGTAAAAAATGTTATCACCCAGAATGAGGGTGGCCCCGGCTCCGGCGAGGAATTCCTCCGCGAGCAGGAAGGCCTGGGCGATGCCTTCAGGCGCGGCCTGTTCCTGATAGGTCAGGCTGATGCCGAGATTTTTTCCGTCGCCGAGGAGATTTTCAAAAGCGGGGAGATCCTTTGGGGTGGAGATGATGAGGATATCCTTGATGCCGCCCAGCATGAGGGTGGACAGCGGGTAATAGATCATCGGTTTGTCGTAGATCGGGAGCAGTTGTTTGCACGCGATACGGGTGAGAGGGTCGAGCCGGGAGCCCGCCCCGCCTGCGAGGATGATGCCTTTTTTAGTCATGACTGGAAAAATGCCGGACCCGCAGGTCCGGGTAAAGCCGAAGTGAGAGTGTAACCGGAGGCGCCGCCGAGGCAAGAGCCGGGATGGGGCCGGTTCATCCGCCCGTGCTGGTTCGTCCGGTCAGGCGTCGCGCAGCAGGTGGCTGAAAAGCCAGCAGAGCATGGCCGCCGACAGGACCGCGGGGATAAACGCCTGGAGGGCCGAACCCCAGCCATTTTCCCAGACGAGGAAGTTCAGCAGCGTGCCCATGACAACGGCGGTGCCGAGGAGGAAAACCGCCTGGGCGCTCAGGGCCTGGGGAGCTCCGTCCTGATCCTGCCGGATGGTTTGAAAATAATACCAGGCCAACCCGCCCACGATGAATGGAAAGAGACGGGATATTTCGTGATCGAGTTGTCCTCCGTAGGCGCCCTGACTGAAGTTGTAGAAGCCGTGCAGCATCACCATGCCGCAGAAGGTGGCCAGAAAGGCCGGACCGAAATTTTTGGGATAACGCAGGAACCGGAAAAGAGCATGGCCGGTCAATCCGGTCATGGCGAGGTGCATGAAATTTGCAGTGAGGTAACGGCCCAGCACCGCCGAGCCATCCGACGATTGATAATACATGATGTTCTCCTTCAGGGCGAACCCCAGACCGGTGCAGGACGCGGCCATCAGGGCCTGCGCCGGCGAACCTTTGCGGAGCAGCCACAGCAGCGGGAGCAGGCACAGCAGCTTGGAGAATTCCTCCCGCAGGCCCACGCCGGCGATTTGATATAGCAGGGCCGGGCCCGCCATCGCGGAATCGGACAGACCGTTCCGGGCTTCCTGCAGGTCCATCAGCACCAGGGTGATCACCGTGCTGAACATGCCGAGAGGAATCCCGGCGAGGCTGAGCCACCACTGGCGGCGGGGCAGACGGCAGGCCTTGTGCAGGCTGATGAACCAGACGGTGGCGGTGAGCAGGCTAAGCAGGAGAAAATCGGTTTTTTGCAGGACGGAAGCGCTGTAGGCCAGCGTTCTGCGGAGCAGCATACGGACATCCAGCTGATGGCGGGCAATTCTATCGGAGAGGTGGTCCGGAACTGCATGGACTGCTTCGTAATAGGCGGGCTGGGCCAGCAGGCGGTCTGTTTCCGAGGTCCAGCCACGGCTGAGGGAGAGATCCACGGCGCGGCGGCGGGCTTCGCTCCCTTCCGGGGTCGCGCCGGCGGCTTCATAGGAAGCGAGGGCGCGTTGATAGTCGCGGGCGAGGCGCTGCAGGTCAGCAGCCATGGTGCGCGGCAAGGTGGGAGCCCCGGGCATCAGCAACGACTCCATCCTGGGGATCAGATCCGGGGGCACCTTTCCGCTGACGATGGCGGCATACCACGAAACAATCGCGTCCTGCTCGGAGGCGGGCAGGGGACTCAACGCGAGCAGCTGGGGCAAGTTCAGCTGGCCGGGGTCTCCGTCTTCGTCGTTTCCTGCTTCGGCGTGCTGCTGCCACAAGGCGGTGCGGCGGGCATCGGCCCGCAGCTCACGCAGCAGGGCAGCCCGGTCCAGCGGATCGGCCTGGAGGATTTCGCGGATTCCCTGGCTCCGTTGGTGGAGGATGCCTGGGGGCGTTTGTGAGGGCGGCCGCTGCACCCCTGCCCAGAGGGCCGTCAGGAAAAACGCGCCCAGGGTAATGAAGACCGCACGCCACAGCACGGCGGGATCGCGGCTCAAGGCATGTAATTGGCGGCGGGAGAGGAGCATGGGAGAACAGGGCAGGAAATCCCAGACCGGTCAACTATTCCGGGAAGCAACTCCCCGAAAGCAGCCAGCCCACGGAGGCACGCCTGCGCGATGAAGGATCACTTCCAATGGAAGGCCTGCAGTTTATTCAAGGCCCGGATCACGATCAGATCGCCATCCATGGCGAGATGCGCCCAGGTGCCGGAGTCGGAGATTGGTTTTTCAGCGATCAGCTTGAACCCAGCAGGATCGGCCTGGATGAGAAAAAGGATGCCTTTTTCATCCAGGGCCAGCAGGCGCTGGCCTTGGGAAATCAGGCTCCAATATTCGCCGAACTTCCGGTCGGTCACCCAATCCTGTTGGCCGGTCGCGAGGTCCAGGCAGGTGAATTTTTTGTTCCGCAGGTGCATGAAGACCTTGCCGCCGATGACCACAGGGGTGGACATGTAACCTTCCGACTTGTGCTCCCATGCCATAGTGACACCGGGACTGCTGGCGCTGCCGGACAAATCCCATGCCTGGCTCTGGCCTTGATAGGCACTGGTGAACAGCCGGTTTCCCTGGATCACCGGGGTTTGGATATTCATCCCCCGGAAGGCTTTGATGGCCTGACTCCAAAGAATCTTGCCGTCTGACGGGTCCACCCCGCACAGCTTTTCGCGGGTTTGCACCAGCACCTGGCTCTCTCCATTTATCCTGGCGAGCACGGGGGAGGAAAAGGCACTGTTCATCGCCCCGCCGTCATCCTTGAGGGTGCGCCAGACGATCTTGCCGTTGGCTTTCTCCAGTTTGCAGAAGGCTCCCCCGGCCTGGACGTAGAGGAATTTCCCGTCCACCAGCGGCGAGCAGACGAAACCAAAACCCGGTGCCGGTTTGTTGAACTGACTGACAAAATCCACCCGCCACTTCTCCTTGCCCGTGGCACCATCGAGCGAAACCAAAACATCCCTCATGCCGGCGACATAGAGATCCTTGCCATCCCAGGCGGGCGTGCTGCGCATCCAGTCCCCATTTTTGGCAGCAAAAAAGGGCACGCCCTGATAACCTTCCCACTCGGCCGTCCACACCGTCTTTCCGGTGGTCCGCTCGATGGCATGGACCCGCTCCAGGCGCTTGTCCACGCTCTCGGTGGTGAAGACGAAGCGGTCAGTGATAATCGGACCCGAATAACTGGGCCCCAGGGGAACCTCCCAGGCGGGTTTCAGGTTGGAAAAATCTCCCGGCCACGCCGGGCCATGAAAAGCGCCGGTGCGGTCGGGCCCGCGCCACTGCGGCCAGTCCGCCCGTGCCGGGGTGAGGGGCAGCAACAACAGAAGCGCGGCCGCGGCTCGGGTTGCGGGAGCCGGCAAACGACGGATCGGGGAGACGCGGACAGGTTTCATGCTGGTGGTATTACGTCACAGACCTCCACGGAGTCGCGGTAAATCCTCAACGCCTGATGACCCGGTAAAAGCGGCGCGCTGCACTGTCCAGCAGGGAGTCCGCGACTTGTCCGGCTCCGGGTGTGGTAGTGACCACGGTGATGGTGGTGCTGGTCCCGGCAGCGGTAAAGCTGCCCAGATTGCCCCAGGCCGCGGGGGCCATCGACGGGGAGACCTGCACTTCATAATTGGCTCCTGTGGTGGAACGGAAAGTGATCTGCACCAGCCGTGGGGACGAGGTTTTGATGTGGCTGGACAGGATTTCCAGCACGGGCGGATCGGGCGGTGGCGGAAGATAGAAGTCCTTCACGATCGCCATGTGCTGCATGTTGGTGGCTCCGCTGTCGGTCGTCAGGGCCGGCGCGAGCTCACTGATGGGGGAGTAGACCCGGGTATCTACGACAAGGCCGTTGGGAAAAATCGAACTGCCGATGACGGTGGTGGTCTGGAGCGCATGCAGGCCCTTGCCGGCATAGACGGCATCGTAGGGTTTGGCCCGCGACGCGTTGGTGTTCACGTTCCCATTCCGGTCCGCGGGATGGGTGGTGCCGATGGTGACCACCTGGCCGAGAGTGCTCAGGCAGGACTCGGAGCGGTTGTCGGTATTGAAGTCGCCGCCGATCACGAGGTAGTCGGTGGCGCGGGACCCGCCATTCGCTGCGTAATAGGCATTCACATAGCCCACCAGATCCTGGGCTTCGCCATTCCGCACCGTGGCGCTGGCCGTGGGCAGATGCACGCTGACGGCGAGGAGTTCGCGGTTCCCCGGCAGGTCGATCCGGGCCCAGGCGTAGTCGCGTTCGGCCACCGTGGAAACCCATTGGCCGGATTCCAGAATCGGATACCGGCTGATAACGCCGTTGGGGATGCCGCCGGTATTGGATTCCCGGAAGAAGGAGAACCCTTGGCCAAAAGTGTCATCCACAAACTCCCGGAGATCGGCGGGCGTATTGTTTAGATAGTTGAATTCCTGGATCAGAATGATGTCGGCCAACACGCCTTTGAAGATGCGGATGCCATGCCCCGGATCATAGTCCTGTCCGTTTCCGCTCGAGGTATTGGCCGCGACGATGCGGAGGCCCTGGGCCGCCACGGGCGTGGCTGTGGCGATCAAATACCACAGCAAAGCGAAAAGCGTGGCAGGCCGGGAAAGGGCGGTCATGGAAGAGGGGAATTTTGCGCCGGTGGGAGATGATGGCGCGCCTTCAGCAGCATCCGTGCCCAGGCAGCCGCGTCAGGGCAAATGGCAAAATCGCCCGGAGCTGCCGGGATTACAGCGAGCGGATCCACTGGATGTATTCCTCCGCTCCGCCGCCGTAACCGGACCGCAGCGCCAGCACTTTTCCCGAGGAATCGGCCACTACCAAGGTGGGGAACCCCTTGACCCCCGGGAGCTTGAGCAGGTCTTCATGGGCCGGCGAGGTGGCTTCGCCTCCATTCGGATAATTGTAGGCCTGGAAGACAATCTCCTTGCCGGCGAAAGCGGCCCATTCCGGCTTGGAGAGCATGCCCTGCTCCATGGCCACACAAGCCGGGCACCACCCCGGGCCGGTGATCAACAGTACCAGTTTACGGTCGAGGGTTTTGGCCTGGGCGACCAGCCCAGCTACGGATTGGGGCAAATCACCCCCCGCCCCGCCCCAGCCCTGCCGCATGGTGCGGAGCACAAAGAAGGTGGCTACAATGATGAGAACCAGTTTTACCCATGAATTCATGACGACATCTTACGCGGCACCTGCTGCGGTGCATGTCCAGAAATCACCTTCAAGGCCAAGGCACCGCCAGTCTCAACCGGGCGCCCCCGCCCGGTCTGGAATTAATATCCAAGCGGCCGCCCAAAGGCTCGGCGCGCTTTTTCATCCCGGTCAGACCAGCCCCTGACACCGGCGCGGCCGGATCAAATCCCCGGCCATCGTCCTCCAGTAGCAGGGGGAATTGGGTAGTGTCGCGGTCAATCCTGCGGCCACGATTTATCCGTTGGAGACCTCTGTTTCCGATAGCCGACGCTACTGAAGCGTCAGTTTCAACCTTAAATATATCCGGCTTAAGCCTGAGGTATCTATTGCGGCTTGTTTTGGGCTGCCCCCCGTGACAGTCAGGGTCCTCGACGGGATACCATTGAGCGTTTCCCCGGTGCCAAGCCACGTGATGAGGTCAGGTGACCACTGCGGCGTGACCGTGATTCCCGCCGGAGCCGCCTCCGGCCAGTCGATATCCGCTTCCCCGCCACTATGCCGAAGGCTCCAAGGCGTCCCATCCGGCACTGCCGGATTGGTTCCGAAGTAAGTTTCCACAAACCCCGCCAGGCCGTCCCGGTCGGAATCGGAATCCGCCGTCGCTGCCGGAGATCCAACCATGGCCACCGTATGGTCGCCCGCGCACTGGGCAATGCGCACGAAGCGCTCCCCTGCAGCCAGCGGGGCAGTGCTCACAGCCACCGGCACGAGGCTGTTCGTCAGACTATTGTTGCCCAACCGGCCTTCAAGGTTGCCTCCCCAGGCGGCCAGGGTTCCATCTGCGCACAAGGCAAAAGCGCGCCCCCCGCCTCCCGCTACCGATACCACGGTTTTGCCTGCCAGCAGCCCCGTAGAGATTACCGCTACCGGTGTTTCAGTGGAGAGAGCCGTAGTATTATTCCCCAACTGGCCATAAACATTCGCCCCCCAAGCTCCCAGCGTGCCGTCGGAACAGAGGGCCAGACTCTGGGAGCCTCCCGCAGCCAAAGCAGTAACCCGTTTCCCTGCCAGCGTTCCATCGGTAGCCACGGCTACCGGAAGAGGACTATCTACTAACGTTTTGTTTCCCAGCTGGCCATAAACGTTCCGCCCCCAGGCAACTACGGTGCCGTCGGAACATAGGGCCAGACTATGGGAGCGGCCGGCTGCCACTGCCACTACGGTCCTGCCTGCCAGCACCCCTGTGGTGGAAACCGCCACGGGAGTATAACGATAAACCGTGCTGGTATCCCCCAGCTGTCCATAAGCGTTATCCCCCCATGCGGCCACTGTGCCGTTCGAATACAGAAGGAGACTATGATGGTCGCCGGCGGCCACGGCAGCCACTTTTTTGCCCGCCAACACGGCGGAATCAGTTGCCATTACCGGCGCGAGGCTGGTGCGAGGGTTATTCCGGCCTGTTGAGCTGCCCCATGCGGCTACGTTCCCATCCGAGCACAATGCCAGACTATGGGAGACTCCCGCCGCCAGCGCCACGACGGTCCGGCCCGAAAGCACACCGGTGCGGATCACGCCTGTCGGCACTTTACTGATGATCCTGCTGTTGTTGCCCAGCTGCCCATAAGCGTTATCCCCCCATTCGGCGACTGAACCGTCGGAGCACAGCGCGAGGCTATGGGAGTAGCCTGCCGCCACTGCCAGGATGCTTTTGCCCGATAGCACTCCCGTGGCCAGCACGTTGGTCGTTACCAGCCGTCCGGTGAAGCTATTATCGCCAATTTGACCGAAAGTATTCGCCCCCCAGGCCACGGCCCGGGTAGCAGCCCATTGCAGGACCAAATCATTGCCCGTACCTCCGAAATAATTGGCTATAAAACGGTAGGTAACCCCCCGGTAAATCAGCGATACCTCCTGCCCCTGCGGCAGATTGCTGAAGGTGCCGTTGATGAAGTCCAAACCTGAATTGTTCACAACTGTCAAATCCGCCCCGGTGGATGGCGCATAGTTGAGGACCGGGTAAACCGTGCTGCCCGATGCCGTAAATCCATCGGTGGCAGTGCCTATATCACCCGGCCCCGCAAACACCGGGG
>JAYUWQ010000291.1:0-1952 GCA_043753485.1 bacterium | reverse complement strand
GTTTTGGTGCCAGCCATGAGCCGCCGATGCCGCCGACCAGAGGATGGCTCAGCCAGGTGTGGCAATTCGACGGATTCACCCCGCCCAGCGGAATATATTTCACGCCCAGGTGGGCATAGGGCGCGGCTATGCTTTCCAGATACTTCAGGCCGCCACTCGGTTCCGCTGGGAAAAACTTGAGGAACTTCCGGTCAAACTCCAAGGCCCGCTCAATATCGGACGGGGTGCAAATCCCCGGTGCAAACGGCAACCCCGCCGTCAACGCGGCTTCCACAATCCGCGGATTCATGCCCGGAGCTACTCCGAAGGCTGCTCCCGCATCCACCACTTCCTTGACCTGATCGGTGGTCAATATAGTCCCGATGCCCGCCAGCATGCCCGGCACCTTCGCCGTGATCTCCTTCAGTGCCCCGATTGCCGCCGGCGTCCGCAGCGTCAACTCCATGGCATCCACCCCGCCTCCCAGCAGTGCCTCCGCCAGCGGCACCCCATCCTCCACCCGATCCAGAATCAGCACCGCGATGATGGCGCTTTTTTGCAGTTTCCCAAAAACGGTCGTTTCCTGTTCACTCATATCTTCCGGCTATAGCAGCAGCTTTCCCTCAGCGATACGGAATTTTTCACGTCTGGACCGGCCTCGGCCGCCGCCCGCTCTGTCCCCCGAGGACTTGGGCCGGGCTTAAAGCACCCGGAGGTTTTTCCCTGCCAGTCCCGCTGCCCAGTCCATCATTTTAGTCAACTTAAGTTAATCATTTCCGATTGCATCACCTCCCTGATGGATTACACAGAATTGTTACCGCTGCCGGGAGGATTTCATCATCCAGGCAACGGACGTCTCTCACATCCATCTAAAAAACATCACTACCATGAAACTCATCATTCTCGCCCTCGCCGCTGCCGCCCTCGCCTCCTGCGCCTCCAAGCCAAATCCAGCCCCAGCCGCTCCTACCGGCGGCGGTTACGTGACTCCTGCCAAATAAGCTGAACGGCATCCTTTCCGGGAACCGGCCTCCACCTTGAGTGGATGGCCGGTTCTTTTTTGTCCGCGATTCCCCTCCGCCCCGGCAACTTGGTGCCGCACGGCCGGTGGGAAGGGGGCCAAGGCAGGCTCCCAGCGAGCCTCAGGGACTCAACCGGTCGATCCGCCAATCCCCGGCGTGATTCCTGTTATAACAAATCCGGTCGTGCAGCCGGCTGGGCCGGCCCTGCCAGAATTCGATGGCTTCCGGGATCAGTCGATAGCCGCCCCAGGTGCATGGCAGGGGAACGAGGGTACCTTCCGGGTATTTTTGTTCCAGGGCAGCGAATTGTTCCTCCAGCCAGGGGCGGCCGGGAATGACCGAGCTTTGCGCGGAAGCGTGGGCGCCCAGTTGGCTGGTGCGCGGACGGCTGTGGAAGTAGGCCTCACTTTCCTCCCGGGTGACCTGCTCCACGGCGCCGCGCACGTTGACCTGGCGCTCCAGCTCCTTCCAGAAGAAACCCAGCGCGGCCTTCGGCTGGGCGGCCAGTTCCCGGCCTTTTTGGCTTTCGTAGTTGGAGAAAAAAGTGAATCCCCGGTCATCCAGGCCCTTCAGGAGCACGATGCGGGACGAAGGCTGGCCGGTGGCGGAGTCCACGGTGGACAGGGTCATGGCGTTCGGCTCCACGATCCCGGCCTGCTGGGCTTCCGCGAACCACGCGCGGAATTGAGCAAAAGGCCCGCTGGCGACCTGATGGCGGCGGAGACTGTGACGGCGGTAATCCATGCGCAGGTCCGCGAGGGACGGCGCTGGTTCTTTTGCGTTGCTGGACGGGGGATTCTCCATTCTCATCGTGCAGCTACGTATCACACGTTGCCCCAGTCTGCACATGCACAACGATATCGATCACGTCCTGCTCCACGAGTCCACCATCATGAGCCGTCTCGACGCCATGGCCCGGGATATCACGCGGGATTATCAGGGGGAGATGCC
>JAYUWQ010000290.1:0-4769 GCA_043753485.1 bacterium | reverse complement strand
TCCAGTGGTGTATACATGGCCTGGAGGCGGCCATGGACGGAGTCGGCGCGGTTGGCCATGGTGGTAGGGATGATCTGGATGAGACCTCCGAGAGCCACCGCGATGAAGGCGAGGACCGTGAAGGGGAGAGCGTTCTCGAGCAGCTTTTCATACCATGCGGACCAGCGGTGATGACCGGTTTTGAAGGTCTGGACTCCCTTGGCGATGACCACCGCGCCGCCGATCAGGGCGCCGAAGTTGGCATAGTTGGGCAGGAAGAACCACATCAGGCAGAGGATGAAACCCAAGGTGAAGTAGATCACCGGCTCGCTGCGGAAGACTTCGCCCCAGGTCATGGTGCTGGAGCCGGATTTGGCTTCCACATAGACTTCACGGGTTTCCACCGTGGGTTTGCCGGAGCGGATGGTGCGCACCAGGTTCACCATCATGATGATGTAACCGACCAGATAGAGGGCGCCGCCAAAGACCCGGGCCAACATGAGGGGCTTGATGCGTTCGAGGGTTTCCACGAACTCATATTTGGGCAGGGTGCCGCTGGCGTTCAGGGTGCCGAGCATGAGGCCCTGGGTAATGCCCGCGGCCCAGAGGGAGGCGACGTAGAGAAGGATGCCGGTGAGGCCGATCCAGAAGTGCATGTTGGCCATGGCCACGCTGTGGAGCTTGGTGCCCCAGAGACGGGGGATGAGCCAGTAGAACATGCCGGCCGCCATGAATCCGTTCCAGCCCAAAGTCCCTGCATGCACGTGGGCGATGGTCCAATCGGTGTAGTGGGAGAGGGCGTTGACGGCCCGGATGGAGAGGAGCGGGCCCTCAAAGGTGGCCATCCCATAGAACGTGATGGCAGCGACGTAGAATTTGATGACCGGGTCGGTGCGGAGCTTGTCCCAGGCCCCGCGGAGGGTAAGGAGACCGTTCAGCATGCCGCCCCAGCTGGGAGCCCAGAGCATGAGGGAGAAGAGCATGCCCAGCATCTGGAGCCAGCGGGGCAGGGAGGTATTCAGCAGGTGGTGGGGACCGGCCCAGATGTAGATGAAGACCAGCGACCAAAAGTGGATGATGGAGAGACGGTAGCTGTAAACGGGACGACCGGCCGCCTTGGGCAGGAAATAATACATGATCCCCAGGATGGGAGTGGTCAGGAAGAAGGCCACGGCATTGTGCCCATACCACCATTGGACCAGACCGTCCTGCACCCCGCCGAAGATCGGATAGCTGTGGAGAAGGCTGGTGGGGATGGAGAGGTGATTGACGATGTAGAGCATGGCCACCGTGATGATGGTGGCGATGTAGAACCAGAGGGCGACATAGAGGCTGGGCTCATTGCGGCGCTTCAGGGTCCAGAAGAAATTCCAGCCGAAGACGACCCAGATCAGGGCGACCGCGATGTTGATCGGCCAGATGAGCTCGGCGTATTCCTTGCCCCGCGTGAAACCGAGCGGCAGGGTGATCGCGGCGGCCACAATGATGAGCTGCCAGCCCCAGAAGTGGATTTTCGATAACAGATCGGAAGCGGTGCGGCATTTGCAGAGGCGCTGGGTGGAGTAATAAACGCCGGCGAAAATCATGTTGCCGACGAAAGCGAAGATGACGGCATTGGTGTGGAGCGGGCGCAGGCGGCCAAAGCTGAGGAAGCTGATGCCGTCGGCCGGGATTTTGACGGCCCCGAACGTGATGGTTTCGATGAACTTCAGGCCATTGGTCTGCCAGAAGCTGAGCTGTGTGGCGGCGATGAGGCCGACCAGCATGCCAACGAAGCCCCAGATGATGGAGGCAATCACGAAATGCCGCACCGTGCGGTCATCGAATTCAATGGTGGTCTTGTGGGCGGTGGAGTTCATGGTTTGGGAGGAGCTTCGGCGGGACGGCGGGTGGTGTCGGTGTCGTCCAGCGGCAGCAGGGAATCGTGTTCCGGCCCGCTCTCGCGGCGGCGGAGGTGCTCCGACAGGAAAGCCGCCACAAAAATACACGTCAGGCAAAGACTGACGAGTAAGGTGACGCTGAGGACATTCATGCCGGAAAGGTTGGGGGAGTCGGGACGGGGTTTAGTCTGACGAAATCACCCTAAAAGGCCCCGGCCGGGGTGCTTCGCATTTCGTGCGTATTGCTGCGCGGATCATGCGCTTCCCGCTTGGCAGTGGCGATATCCCGGCTTTCTTTAATATAATCCACTCCCCAGATTCGCTAAATTTTCATGAAATCCCTCGGCGCCCCTTCCATCAGACGCCTTGTGGAAGCGCTGCAGGCCACACCCCTCTATCGACAATACCAGCAGGCTTTCCGCAAGGCAACGGGCTTGTCCATGATGCTCCGGCTCCCGGATACGGATGAGATTCCCGCTGCCAATGAGCGGGCGGAGCAAAATGAATTCTGCCAGGCGATGCTGGGTGGGGGCTTCAACCCCGAGGCCTGCGCCGCCAGCCGCTCCGCCATCAAAATACGCTGCGGCCCCGACGGTGGCAGCGGACAGTGTTTCGCCCACATGAGTGTCTCCGCTTTGCCCGTGATGGCTGGGGAAAATCTCATCGCCTATCTCTGGACGGGGCAGGTTTTTGCCCCCGGGGTGCGCGAAACCGGCTTTGCCTCCATCGAAAAAATGCTGCGTCGCGCCGGGGCCGGTGTGGAGGAGATCGAGCGCCTGCGTCTGCTCTGGGAAGCCACGCCGGAGGTCTCCGAAGAGCGATATGAGAGCATCGTCACCCTGCTGCGGGTGTTTGCCAGGCAGTTGGGGGATTCCGCCGCAGCCATCCTGCTCCAGGCGGCCCCTCAGGAGCCCGACGCCATCCGCCGGGCGAGGCTTTATGTCCGGGATCACCTGGGAGACCGCATCACTTTGGAGGAAGTCGCCCAGCATGCCGGGCTCAGCCAGCACCACTTCTCCCGCCTTTTCCGGCAGGCGACCGGGCTGACTCTGACGGATTACATCAATCGCAGCCGGATCGAGTCCGCCCGCCAGATGCTCCTAAAGGCCGATGCCCGGGTGTCCGAGATCGCCTTTGAGGTGGGCTACCAATCCCTCTCCCAGTTCAACCGGAGTTTCCTCCGCATCACGGGCCGCAGTCCGGTGGTCTACCGGCGCCAGATCCTCCGGCCGGAAATCGTGCGGCGGGCCTCGTAAGCGCAGCGGCTGCTGCTCCCGGCATTGTTTCCTCCCCAGGTGCTCCGGGAAGCTCCCATGAAACCTGAACCCCGCCTGTTGCGCCGAAAAAGGGTGTGGCCGCTCCTCGTGCTGCTGCTCCTGCTGATGTTCTGGTTTTCCCGCCAGACCGCCACGGTCAGCCCTGCTTCGAAGATGCTCGCAGGGGGCCCCAGTGAGGCCCGCCTTGCCGCCGTCGTTGCCGAAGACCTGAGCGGTGGAGAATTGAGTCCTTTTGCCGGTCCTGACGAAGGCTCATCGTGGGCCTCCATGGGAAACGGGAGCCCCCCGGAACCCGCTGCCGTGCCGCCGGTGGATCTATCGTCGTCCCCCGGGCCGGCGGTAGCTCCGGCCTCAAATTCACGTCCCATGGCGCAGGTGGACCTGGCGCAATTGCTGGCCGCCTGCCCTCCTGCTGACGATACGCCGGAAGCTTTGCAAACCACCCTGGCAAGGATCCGGCAAGCGATCGCGCGGCAGGCCTCGGTCCATGGATTTATGATAGTGCTGGACCGCTCCCTAAAGGACGAATGGGGCGTGCCGATGGTGCTCAGTGCCCGCGGCCTTTTCGACCTGACCACGGCTGTGGAGCAGGATCTGGCGAGGTGAAAGCGCGGGGTTGGTTCAAATCGGGCATTCCTCACGCGAGGATTTCCTGAACCACCTTGCCATGCACATCGGTCAGGCGGAAGTCCCGGCCCTGGAAACGATAGGTCAGCTTTTCATGATCAAGGCCCAGTAGATGCAGGATGGTGGCCTGCAGGTCGTGGACGTGGACTTTGCCGGTGGCCACGCTGAAGCCGAGTTCATCGGTCTCGCCATGACTGAAGCCATGTTTCACCCCGCCCCCGGCGAGGAAGAGGGAAAAGGCGTCAGGAAAATGGTCGCGCCCGAGGATATCGCTCCCAGCGGTGCGCCCCTCCCGGAAGGGGGTGCGGCCGAATTCGCCGCCCCAGATGATCAGGGTGTCATCCAGCAGGCCGCGCTGGCGCAGGTCGCGGATCAGGGCCGCGACCGGTTTGTCGGTGCGCTTCATTTTTTCGGTCAGGCCGCCGCGGATGTCCTCCCCGGCGCCCGTGCCGTGAAAGTCCCAGCCCCAGTCGAAGAGATGCACAAACCGCACTCCCTGTTCAAGGAGACGGCGGGCCAGCAGGCAATTGTTGGCGAAGCTGGAGTCGCCCGGCACCGCTCCGTAGTCTTCCAACACCAGCTTCGGCTCGCGGGAAATATCCATCACTTCGGGCACACTGGTCTGCATGCGGAAGGCCAGTTCATACTGGGCGATGCGGGTCGCGGTCTCCGGATGCCCCATCTCCACTGCCTGCGTTTCATTCAGATCCCGCAGCGCATCCAGCGTCTTGCGGCGCAGGTTGCGGTCCATCCCGGGCGGGTCGCTCACATACAGCACGGGATCGCCCTTGGAGCGGCATTGCACGCCCTGGAACACCGAAGGGATGAAGCCCGTGCCCCAGCAGCTTTGGCCGCCGCTGGGCTGCACCCCGCTGCTGATCAGCACCACAAATCCTGGCAGATTGTCGTTTTCCGATCCCAGCCCGTAAGTCACCCACGATCCCATCGAAGGCCGGCCCTGGCGCGCCGATCCGGTGAAGAGCAGCAGCTCGGCGGGGGCGTGATT
>JAYUWQ010000289.1:0-4773 GCA_043753485.1 bacterium | reverse complement strand
TTCGCTGCGCGCCCTGGCCGAAGCGGGGACTGCCTCAGTAACCTGGTTTGAAACCACTGGTTGGCGGGGCGTGATGGAACTGGCCGGCGGCGCTCCGCTGCCGGACGAATTTCCCTCCGTGCCGGGCGCGGTGTTTCCAATGTATCACGTGCTGCGGGCAATGGCAGACTTCCGTCAGGGGGGCTTGCGCCGGGTGCAGTTGAGCCATCCCTTGCAGGTCCAGGCTGTGATGCTTGAAGCGGCCGGGCGGCAACGCTGGATCGTAGCCAACGTAACCGGTCTGGTACAACAGGTGAAGTTGCCCGCATCGGGGGCCGTGCGCGTGTTGGATGCCGCCGTGGTGGCCCGCACCGGACAGGAACCGGAAGAATTCTGGTCGACGGTTCCGGTGAACTGCCCGGCAGGGAATTTGGAACTCGCGCCTTGGTCGATCGTGTTTCTGGATGTGAGTCTGAGTGGATAAGGAAAACGCCCCTGGTGGCGCTGGGCATCCGGAGCATTGCCGGAACGGACAAACGGCTTTAGTTTCCCCTTGGAAATAGGCTTCACCCTTTGAAATGAAACGCCCGTTCGAGTCATGCTTCCCACGAGCAGCCCTGTTGGGGTGGTTTTTCGCCATGATCGTGACTTGGACCGGGGTGATTCACGCCCAAACCGGGGCCGAACTGCGTCAGCCGTGGCGCTACCTGCTGCTCAACGACAGCTATCTGATCGACGACTGCCCGGTGTGCGGGCGGCCCTCGATCCAGGAACCAATGCGGGGGTCTTTCGAACTGCGGCTGACGGAGATCAATCCGCTCTTTTCCCGTTATGCGGTTGTGAATCTCAATTTCACCGCGGGGTCGACGAGGACTTACACTGTCAAGGGAAGCGGGACCTTTCAGATTGGGGGCGAGGTGGCTCTGGTCCAGCAAATGGAGTTGGAATTGGAAATCAATGATGGGTTGGCAACCAAGGTCTGCCACCTGAAAAACCCGTCGCCGGCAGTCACGGGACGGTGGCCCATGATCAACCTCACCCTTGAGCAGACCGACGGAACCCTCACGCAAAACTACACCCTGCATCTGGCCGCCGCCCCGATCCGGGAAATCTGGTTTTCCACGGCTCTGGGGTTCACGGCGGGCCTGGGCGAACCGGGGCCTGTTTCGGGCGGTGATTTCCTGTCCTCCGCTGGCCGGGTGGTGCACCGCAGTTCCCAGTTCTGCGGTGCGCTTAGCCCCATGCCGCCCTGCCCGGATCTCGGGCTCGATGCCACCGATCTGCTGCCCGGTGGGGAAATTGCGTTTTCCATCGCCCAGGATATTTTCTGCGAACGCCTCGGACCACTGGGGCAGGGGGATGTCCTGAGCAGCCGGGGCCGCATCCTGCACCGCCACGGGGAATTGCTGGCAGCGTTTGCTCCCGCCACCCCGGCAGCCGACGCAGGCCTTGATGCCCTCCACGTCCCTGACACCGGGGGAGTTTTGTTTTCGATAGGATCGGAGGTGGTTTCGAAGGCGCTCCAAGTCACGCTGCACCGGGGAGATCTGCTTTCCAGCACCGGCGAAGTGGTCCAATCCTATCAAAAACTGCTTTCGCAGTTTCATCCACCCGCCGGCTTGGCGGATTACGGGCTGGATGCGCTCTACGTCTGGCCAGGAGGCGAAATCTGGTTCTCCACCGAAAAGGGATTCCAGGATCAGGTGCTGGGGCCGGTTCAAAGCGGCGACCTGCTCAGCGATCAGGGTTATATCGTGTTCCGCAATTTGGAATTGCTCAATACTTTTGCTCCGCTGGAGGACGTGGCGGAATTCGGACTCGATGCGCTTTTTATCGTGACCGATGCCACCCCTCCCCCGGAGGCGCCCCGGCTGGAAATCACCGCCCAGCCCTCCACCGGCAGCATCAGCCTGACATGGGAGGGGAACGGCCGGGTTTTTCAGGTCGAGCGTTCCGCTGATCCCGCCATCCCTTTCGAGCCGGTCAGCCCGATCCTGCCTAGGCTGACCTTTGAGGATTCCGGGGTGATGAACAGCCGTTCCCGCGCCTTTTACCGGCTCCGCCAATGGTAGGCTTGGTCACTGTGGTGGTGCCGCGGGCTGCCGGGAAGGATTTCAGGGTTTATCCGCACCTAATGTGGAAAGCAGGTTGGTTTTCCGGTTTTCAGGCCCCGCTTTCCGGGTCAGGAATGAGGCTGAACTATGAAGGAATATCAAAATCTCCGGGCCCGATTCCGCGAAGCGGCGCTGCTGCGCTCCACCGAGGGAGTGCTCGGCTGGGACCAGGAAACCGGGTTGCCGGCCAGGGCAGTGGACTGGCGGGCGGAGCAGATGTCGCATTTGTCAGGGTTGGTGCACCGGCTGTCCACGGCTCCGGAGGTAGGGGATTGGCTGGCTGTCTGTGAAGGCACGGCGTGGCCGGAGGGGGCAGTGGAACCGGTGAATGTGCGGGGGTGGCGGCGGGACTATGACCGGGAAACCAAACTGCCGGCGGCCCTGGTGGAGGAATTTTCCCTGACTACTTCGCAGGGGATGCATGTCTGGGCCGAAGCCCGCAAGAGGTCCGATTTTGCCGCGTTCCAGCCGGTGCTGGAGAAACTGGTGCGGCTTTGTCAGGAAAAAGCCGATCATTTTGGCTGGACGACCTGCCGCTACGATGCGCTGATGGGAATCTATGAGCCCGGCGCGCGCAGTGAGGAGATTGGGAAACTTTTTGCCAGGCTGGGGCCGGAAGTGTCGGCCCTGATCGGCCCGGCGATGGAGAAGGCACAGGCCTTGCCGGAAAACCTGCTGGCAGGGCACTATCCGGTCGCGGCCCAGCAGGCATTCAACCGCGAGGTCGCGGAGGCCATCGGTTTCGATTTCTCGGCGGGCCGGATCGATACCACCACGCATCCTTTTTGCACAGGACTCGGCCCCGGCGATACGCGGCTGACCACCCGCTACGATGAGGGGGATTTTCTGAGCTCCCTCTACGGGGTGCTGCACGAGGCGGGGCATGGTTTGTATGACCAGGGACTTCGGGCAGACGAGTGGGGAATGCCCGCCGGAGATGCGGTTTCGCTGGGGATTCATGAGAGCCAGAGCCGCCTATGGGAAAACCACATCGGTGGCAGCGATGCGTTCTGGCAACACTGGCATCCCCGTGCCTGCCATCACTTTCCGGATTTGAAGCGGTTCACCCCGGAGCAGGTGGCGGCGTCGGCCCGGCGGGTGGCTCCATCCTATATCCGGGTGGAAGCCGATGAAGTGACCTACGACCTCCACATCATCCTGCGGTTTGAACTGGAGCGGGCCATGATCAATGGGGACCTCGCGGTGAAGGATGTGCCGGAGGCGTGGAATGCACGGTTCAAGGAACTGCTCGGGCTTACGGTGCCGGACCACGCCCGCGGTTGTCTGCAGGATATCCACTGGAGCATGGGCAGCCTCGGTTATTTCTGCACGTATACCCTGGGGAATCTGAATGCCTCACAACTGATGCGGGCGGCCCACCGGGCCCATCCCGCGTTGGAGCGGGAACTCGCCGCAGGCACTTACACAAATCTGTTGTCCTGGCTGCGGACGAATATCCATCAGGCGGGCCGGGCCTGGGATCCGCCGGAATTGATGCAACGGGCCACCGGCGAGCCGACCCAGCCGCATTATCATCTGGAATATCTGCGGGCCAAATTCCTGTAAATGGACATCTCAACCGCGCTCCCCTTCATGACCCCCATTTTATGAAACCGGAGATTCCCATAATTCCTGGCCGGCTGCTTTTGGCCGATCCTTCCCTGCATGGTTCGTGGTTTGCCAAAAATGCCATCCTGATTACGGCGCACGAGCCGGAAGCCGGAAGCCAGGGCCTGGTGCTGAACCGCCCGGTGGAAGGACGCACCCTCCGGGATCTGCTGAGTTCGCCGGACTTCAGGAGCCTGCGGGATGTTCCGGTGTTTGAAGGTGGGCCGGTTTCGCCGGCGGAGATGATGCTGGTGGCGCTGCGCTGGGATGAAGCCAGTAGCCGGCTGCGGTTCCGTTCGCCGATGGGGATTCACGAGGCGGTCCAAGCACGAGCGGAAGGGTGGGAGGTCCGGGCTTTCCTGGGATATACCGGCTGGACAGCGGGGCAGTTGGAGGATGAGATGGAGCGATCCTCCTGGATTGATGCACCCGCGCAGCAGATCGCTCTGGAGGGACAGGACGGTATGGCCTTGTGGGCCAAGCTGCTCCGCGGGATGAACGAACCGCGCTATCGCTTGCTGGCCGATGCTCCGGATGATCCTTCCATGAATTGAGGGAGGAAGGGGTGGCGGCACGTATGCCGGGGGAGTCACGTAATAATCGTAAATTCCAGGAAGGAATACTTATATTAGGGAGTTTACCGGTATTTCAAGTCCTGTGTGGAATGAAGACCTAAAATGCCTGCCCCCAGTCGCGGACCTGCACTGCCCAGAACTCCAGCCAAAGGCAGGGCCTCAGTGAGTGGCAGAAGGTTCGCTTCGCCAACGAATACGAGCGAACCAGACTGGTGCTGGGTGTTGGTAAACTCTTGATTGTACTAATTTGCTCCACTTTCCGGGAGTGCAGGGACCGCAATATGATGGCTCAAACTCAGGGTCTCTTTTTGTTCTTAGTTTGCGTAATAAACCTACTAATCAATTGATTATTAATTGTATGCAGATCACCGAACTGGTCGCCTGATCGGGCGATTTCGGGGTGGCGCAATAATTATTCTGTAAAATCAGCGGTTAGGCGTGGGGTGGACGGGCGGGGTTCATGTTGAGGTAGATTTTGGAGGTGAGCCACTCGTCGC
>JAYUWQ010000288.1:0-4777 GCA_043753485.1 bacterium | reverse complement strand
GCGATGGGTGAGGGCGGTGGAAAATTCGTGATAATACAGCCGGTGCAGACTGGGCGGGAAAACGTCCCACAGCACCTGGCCGAGCAGGGCTTCGCGGCGTTCCTCCATGACGCTGGCCGCGAGGGCATTCAGATAGGTGATGCGCCAGTTGGCATCCAGCGCCAGCAGGGGATCGGCGATGCTGCCGACAATCCCGGCGAGGTTGGGGAAGGGACTGCTGCCGAGGGCTTCGTTGAGCGAAACCGGCGCTGCGGCAGGGGCGTTAGGCTCGCGGCGGCGGAAGAGAACCACGATGCCGGTCAGGGAGCCATCAGCATCGCGGATCGGCGTGGTGGTGTCCTCAATGTGGACCGGGCGGCCATCGCGGTCGGTGAGGAGGATGGTGCGGCTGGGGCTGCCGGAGACGAGGCCGGAGGATTCCAGGGCCTCGCCGTTGGGCAGGGCCACGCGGAAGACTTCGTGCAGGGGGCGTCCGGTGGCCTCGCGGATGGACCAGCCGGTCAGCTGCTCCGCCACGGGGTTCATGAAATTGATGACCCCGAGCATGTCGGTGGAGATGACGCCTTCCGCCATGCTGCGGAGGGTGGCGACAAAACGGTCCTCGCTGGACTGAAGTTTCTGCAGGGCGGTATGGCGGGCGTAGGCCAGCTCGATGACGGAGCGGAGTTCGCTCTGGTGAAAAGGTTTGAGCAGATACCCATAAGGCTGGGCGGCGCGGGCGCGGGCGAGGGTAGGCTCGTCCGCATAAGCGGTGAGGAAAATGACCGGCACGCGGTATTCGGCCTGGAGGCGGGTGGCGGTTTCGACGCCGTCCATGCCCTGTTCCAGCTGGATGTCCATGAGCACGACGTCCGGTTGGAACCGCTGCATGGCCACGAGGGCTTCCTCGCCGGTGCGGCAAAGGGCGGAGACTTCGAAACCGAGCTTTTTAAGCGTGGCTTCAAGGTCCCGTGCCACGAGGGTCTCGTCCTCCACTACCAGGATACGCAGGGCATTCATCTGAATCGCTGCAGCCGGGGCTGCGTGCGCACATCCGTAAGGACACCCGGGACCTGCAACAACGGGAAATTCAGCGTGCAGCCGGTCTGGCTTCCGACCGCCGCCGGAGGAGCCGGATGGGGATGGGTCAGGGCGGGCAAGTCAGGCAAAAAGTGCCAATATCCTGATCCCGGAAGATGCCCTCGGTAAAGGTTTGGCGGATGAAGGTGCCGGTCTGGGGACCGGTGAAGGTGAACCGGTAGTCCTCGCCGTGGGTGGAACTGAACGTGGTGATGAGCCGGGCACTGGTGCTGCCGGTCACGAGCCAGTTTCCGTTGAAGGAGGCCGATTGGCCGTCCAGCAGGCGGGTGCCTCCGCTGGCGCTGGTGAGGCTGAGGCCCCCACCGGAGGGCTGATCCGAGAAAGCAAAACTGTAGCCCGTGGGGATCGGGGGCACCAAGGGCAGACCCGCCTTGGGTGCGGGACCGAAACTGCCGTCGTCGGTTTCCTCCAAACGCGAACCAATGAACGTATGGCGGGTGAAACGCCCCGCCTTCACCGCACTGAACTGCAGTTGCAGGGTCTCGCGGGAGCCATCGGGAAACGTCAGCACCGCTCCGCCGTCGGTCAAGCCGGTGCGCTGATAGGTCCAGGTGAAGGGCTTGCTCAAAGCGCCCGTCTGCCGGGTGCCCTCTCCACTCGCAGGGAAATCATAATGCACCACGCGCCGGCCTTCGTTGAATTGCAACGCCAGCGCCTGCAGTGCCCAAGGGGCGGGGCCCATGGCGGGTTCCGTCAGCACCTGCAGCCGGAAAAACTGCTGGCCTGCGCCAGGCATCGCTTTTTCCAAGGGAGCTCCGGTGCCGAACAGGGGGCCCCCCATCCCGGTCCAGGATTTCAGGTCCGGCGAGACCTGCATCTGGTAAACTTTGCCGGCTTCGGTGGGCATGGTGATCACCACCGCCGGCCGCAGGGTCATGGCAGGCAACCGAGGGGGCACCACCACCTGGGCCGGGGCCTGTCCCGTGCATGCCAGCCCCACGGCCGGGAGCAGCCAGACGGGGCGGAAGGCACGCGGGAAGAGGTTCATGGCTCGGGATTCCGGAAAGGACCGGATTATTACCAGATTCGGCCAGTGGGTGGCAAGCTCTGTTTTTCGCCGGTCAGCGGTTGGCCTCGATCAGCTCCACGAAGTCCTTGAAGAAATAGCGGGCATCGTTCGGACCGGGAGCGGCTTCCGGGTGATACTGGACGCTGAAGACCGGGGCTTCCCGGTGGCGCAGGCCTTCCACGGTCTGGTCGTTGAGATTCAGGTGGGTGACCTCGACGTTGGACGGCAGGGACTCGGGATCGACCGCAAACCCGTGGTTTTGGCTGGTGATGGCGACGGTGCCGGTGCGGAGGTCCTGCACGGGCTGGTTGCCGCCCCGGTGGCCGAATTTCAGCTTGAAGGTTTTCCCCCCGAAGGCATGGCCCAGCATTTGGTGGCCGAGACAGATGGCGAAGAGCGGCGTTTTTCCGATGAATTGTTTGACCTCTTCGTAAACATAACTAAGCGCGGCGGGATCGCCCGGGCCGTTGGAGAGGAACACCCCGTCGGGTTTCATCGCCAGGACGTCCGCAGCGCGGGTGGCCGCCGGGACAACATCGACATGGAACCCTTCCTGCCGGAGACGGCGCAGGATGTTGCGTTTAATGCCCAGATCGTAAGCCACGATGCGGTATTTGGGCTCGGGCAGTTCTTTGATCACCGGACCGTCGGCATTCGGCAGGAGCCACTCGCGGCTTTCGGTGCCGGCCGGGTCCCAGACGTAGCTGGCCGGGGTGCTGACTTCCTTCACAAAATCGCTGCCGCTCATCGGGGCACTGGCGGCGGCGCGGGCGGTGGCGGCGGCGGGATCGAGCACCTCGGTGCTGAGGAAGGCGCGCATCGCCCCGCGGGTGCGGAGGTGTTTGGTGAGGCGGCGGGTATCGATGCCCTGAATGCCCATCAGGTTCCACTTTTTCAAATACCCCTCCAGGCTGTCCTCGGCGCGCCAGTTGCTGGGCACGGGACAGAGTTCCTCGACCACGAAGCCGCGGACATGCGGTTGGCTGGACTCGTTATCCGACGCGGTGACGCCGTAATTTCCGATCAGCGGGTAAGTCATGGCCACGATCTGGCCGCGGTAGGAGGGGTCGGTGAGCACTTCCTGGTATCCGGTCATGCTGGTGTTGAAACAGGCCTCACCGGTGGTGCTGCCGGTGACGCCAAACGACTCGCCGAAAAAGTGGACTCCGTCTTCAAGGGCTAGGATGGCTTTCATAGTGGGGGCAGGCTGCTTTTCGTGGTAAGGCAGCACCTGCTGAAAGCAATCCGGTTTTTTCGCCGGGCGTCACTCTGCCGGGCCGCCCGGGGGTTTCCCGGGCAAAAATCGTTCAATCCCCGCGCAATTGACGGACGGCTTCGTAAAGGACAATCCCGACCGCGTTGCCCAGATTCAGGCTGCGCACCCCCTGTTGCGGGATGGTGAGGCATTGTTCCGGATGCGCCGCCAGCAGGCTTTCCGGCAGGCCTTTGCTTTCCCGGCCAAAGACAAGGTAGTCGCCGTCGCGGAAGGATTCGTCCCAGTAAGCCCTCGTCGTTTTGGTGGTGAGAAAGAAAAAACGGGAGTCCGGGCCAGCAGCTTCCTGCAATGCCGCAAAATCCGGCCAGCGCCGGCAATCCACCTCTTTCCAATAATCCAGCCCGGCCCGTTTCAGGGTGCGGTCGTCGATGTCAAACCCGAGCGGACCCACCAGATGCAGCCGGGCTCCGGTCGCGAGGCACAGGCGCCCGATGTTCCCCGTGTTGGGCGGGATTTCCGGTTCGATCAGGACGATTTGCAGCATGAGAAAAACTGGGGGCGGCAGCGCCCGGCTGCCATCCCCATTTTCGCATCAACACCCAAACTATTCCCGGCTCAGTTGGTCTTGGTGAGCGGCGCTTCCGGAGCGAAATTCAAAAACGGGGTCAGATCCAGCTTCCCGTAGAGGAGTGGGATGCTGGGAGCGGCGCCGGCATATTCCACCGGCCCGGGCAGCGGGGCTTCGGGGGCGGCCACCGCAGGAGCGGGGGCAGGAGCGGCCGCCGTCTCGGGAGCCGGAGCCGGGGCCGGGGCCGCAGTCTCTGCAGTGTGGTAAACAATCGGCATCGCCTCAGGGGCCGCCGCCAATTCCTCTTCCGTCACCGTGGGAGGTGGTCCAGGCAGCAGGGTGGTGATGTGCTCAGGCGATCCGGTCGGAGGAGGCAAATCCATCTCGGGAGTTCCGGGGGGAATGCTCAGCATTTCCGGCGGCGAAAAGCGGTAGGGGTTCCCGGTCATGGCCAGATCCGGCTTGGGAATGTCAATCAGCGCCCCATTTTCGGTCATCGGCAGATCCAAAGTGCCGCCATCGGCGGGGGCCAGGGGGTCGAGGCCGGAAAGATTGCTGTTTGCCTGCCGTGCCGTCATGGGCGTTTCCGAAGGCACCGTCGCCTGTCCGCTGCTCAGACTGGCGGGCACGTCCGACTCGATTTCCCACTGGGAGGCATACTTGCCGTTCTTGAACAGACTGCAGGAACTCAGCCCGGCGGCGAGCAGGCTCAGCGTCATGGCCCGGTAAAGAGTAGAGGGAAAAAGTTTCATTTCCCAGAACCATAATAAATTCTATA
The DNA here is from genome assembly GCA_043753485.1 of bacterium. Classification (GTDB taxonomy): domain Bacteria; phylum Verrucomicrobiota; class Verrucomicrobiia; order Verrucomicrobiales; family V1-33; genus CAIZWU01. The sequence goes on along the minus strand of JAYUWQ010000288.1, from coordinate 126 downwards.
AATAAAATCAAGATAATTTCTGCATATTTTTAGAATTTCCGTAATATCAGCCTCCCACCAGCCCGTCAAGCCGCCTGCCCAGCCAGAGCTTGGGCCGGGTCGTCAGGCACCATCGGTTCCATGTCC
>JAYUWQ010000287.1:0-4777 GCA_043753485.1 bacterium | reverse complement strand
TGCATCCGGACGACCGGAATGCAGAACCCAAATTTTTGCAAAGCGTTTCGAACATCCAGTGGCAGCTTCCAGTTCTGCCATAGCCAATATCTTCTGGTCCTGGGAAATCAGTGTTTTAATCCTGAACTCGTCGGATGAAGTTAGCTCGGCAAACTGTGGAATCCGGGTGCGGCAACGAGGACACAGCGGACCGCGCTGAGGAAATGTATCGGGGTGCTCGGCAAGTTCGTTACGGGTATAGGGCAAGCCGTCGCTCATTTCGATTGGCGGTTGAAGTTGGCCTGGCGTGCTGAGTATTAGCCGGACAAAACTCGCGCAGCTTGCCGCGATCACTTGAAGCTCTTCGCGAAGTCGTCGGTGACCGCGTGTTTCGGCGTGTGGGGCTTTTTGACGAAAGTGCTGGTGTTGATGCGGTGGTCCAGTTCAGCCTGGTATTCGGCGCTGTCCATCGGCAGGTCGATGGTGCGGTTTTTCCAAGTGGAGAGCAGGATCGCATTGGCCAATTCAATGGAGCGGATGCCATCGGCGGCGGGGGCTATCAACGGGGTGCCATGGCGGATGGCATTGGAGAAGTTCTGCAGGACTTCCACGTGGCTGGAGGAACCTTCCGGCACCGGGATTTCAATGGTCCAGTTTTCCGGTTTGGAGAATCCGCCCCCGGAATCATAACTGAATTGAGACATCGGCAGGCGGTTGCGCTGGAAGGTCAGGTTGCGGCCGTTGACGGAAAGCAGGCCGTTTTCGCCGGTGATCTGGAGCAGGTTTTTGCCGGGAGCTTCGCCGGTGCTGGTGATGAAGCTGGCATGGGTGCCGTTTTTATAACGGAAGTAGGCGGTGACGTCGTCCTCCACTTCAATGTCGTGATACCGGCCAAACTGACAGAAGCCGGTGACCTGATCCGGCACCCCGAAGAGCCACTGGTAGAGGTCGAGATTGTGCGGGCATTGATTCAGCAACACGCCGCCGCCTTCGCCTTTCCAGCTGGCCCGCCACCCGCCGCTGGCGTAATAAGTGTGGGTCCGGAACCAATCGGTGCAATCCCACAGGATGCGGCGGATTTCCCCGAGCTCGCCCTCTTCGATGAGGCTTTTGAGCTGTTTGTAGAGAGGATCGGTGCGGAGCTGGAACATCGCTCCGAAAATTTGTTTACCCCCTTGGTGCGCGGCGATCAGCCGCTCGCAGTCCGCTTTCGAAACAGAGAGCGGTTTTTCCACCATGACGTGTAGCCCGGCTTCCAGCGCGGCGATGCCCATGGTGGTGTGGAAAAAGTGCGGCGTGGCGATCAGCACGGCATCGATCGTGCCGGAGGTGATCATCTGCTGGAAGTCGCTGAACTGATGCTCCCCCTCCTCCTTGGCCGGCAAACCGGCAGGCTGGTCACAGATCGCCGTCAGCTGCAACCCCTGCACCTTCCCCGCACGAAGACTCGCCCGATGGGCCTTTCCCATGTTTCCAAGACCGACGAGACCAATTCTGACGTTTTCCATAAGTGGCGAATCATGTCGGGCATCCGGGGGGTTTGTCAATTCCCCGGATGGGTGATGGATTACCAGCCGGGCATGCGGATGACCACCTCTCCTCCCTCCCGGGGAAGCCGCTCCATTCCCGGGAAAGTTACCGTCCACGCGCCTTCCGTATCCCGGCCGACCAGAGGCGATGCCCCATCCACGGGGCTGGAGGGAAGCTTCACGGCCAGTTCAGCTGGGAATTCCGCCACGCTTCCGGGAGCCTTTCCCGTCACCGACCTGACGTGAGCCGCCAACAATGCGACCTGCATGAGCGCCCGGCGGATGTCCTTTTTTAGTAACCCTGCGGCAAAATCAGCAATTCCGGAATCAACGGGGCGGTAGGGTGCAAAGGCCTGCCGGGCAGAATCCAGGCTGGCAGTCTCGCGGGCGATGCGTTCCAAGGGAGCCAATGCAGGATCATGGGCCTTGATGCGTTCCGACAGCAACCGCAGCTGAGCCGCGAGCACCTGCTTCTCCCAACCATCCGGAAACATGGCGCGCCCCAGCTTTTGTTGAATACCGATACTGATTTTGGTGGTAAAGCCTCCCATCATTACTGCCAACTCCCCGGAATCCAACATGGCACTGCCGACGGCGATGGCCCAAACCCTTTCCCGGATCATAACTGCCTGATGCTGCTCAAAAATGCTGGGTCTTTGGGACAGACGGTCAGCAGCTGCCAGATAGTCGGCGGGCTGTGCCGGGACATGCCGCAAAGTGTTGCCCATCAGGTCCACCTCCGAATCCAAAAGAAAAGCGTCAATGAGGAAGGTGAGCAGATTGCCTTGTCCATGAATCACGCGGTGGAGATCACCTGCCTGTCCGGCCTCACGCAGCGCCGCCTCCATATTCCCCTCAAGGGCAGCCTGCACCGCAAGGCACCTCCTGACGTTGTTCACCTTCACTATTGAGGATTCGGGCGACGCGTCATGAGAGGTTTGCCAGATATCAGAAATATGGTGACGACTCCCCAAGCCAGGCCAACGGCAGGATGGACGCTCCAACGCCCCGGTGATTTGCTCGAACAGAGGCAAGTGAGGAGCCAATCCCTGAACAAATTCGGTCATGGCCGGCGTCGTGGCGCGCTTCGGCCCTCCTTCCTTTTTCAGCATGTCCACCATTTCGCGATAAGGACTCTGCCGGGCTCCCATCCATTGACGGAACGAATCCCACTGCGCCACCATCGTTGCATCCGCAGCATCCACCGGGTCCCCGGCCAGACGCATCGTCCGGGTACCGTCCGACTGAGTGAACATAAAGCACCGGAAGGCAGGATGCATGGCGATGTTGTCCTCGTCCGGCACCGGTGGGGGGAGCAATTTGACCAGATCAAGCTCCGTACCGCTGGCCGCCAGTTCATCCAGCGTGTGTGTCCAGGCGCGGGAGCCCCGCCAGTTTTCGACCGCATGGATCAGGAAAAAAAGTGTAATCAGAAAAATCAAAGCCATCCCCAAACGGCGGATCCATTTGGAGCGGAAAAAGCGGAGTTTGCCAGTTGGCGAGAGGGAAACATTCATCTTGGGAAAAGCTGGAAAGTGAGGATGGAAATGGCAGTGGTATCACCGCGAAGACATGGCGAGCAGAACGGCGGAAGAGTTACTGCTCAGCGCCATCAGGGCAGCTTGGGCATTGGCGTAATGGGCGTAACGCGAGGTTTCCCGTTCAGCGCTCCAATTCAGGAGCAGGGTGGCCGCCCAGCAGGCGGCGAGGCTGCCCCACAGATAAAAAGTGCGCCGGCGATGTTTGGAAGCCTGGTGGGAATCCGATGTCAGGGTGGAATGGAGGATTTCCTCACGCCAGGCCGGAGCCGGCGCGGCCAGCCGGGAGGCCCGCTGGCGGAGGAGGGACTCGAAATCGGGATCGGGTTCAGGGAAGGTGTTCATCGGATTTCGTTGTAGAGGGGACGGAGATGATCCTGGAGTTTGACCAGAGCCAACCGGTAGCGGCTGGCGGCGGTGTTGCGGGAGATGCCGAGCATTCCGCCGATGGCATCGAAGGAGGTGTGTTCCCAGAGATGGAGGTGGACCACGGCGCGTTGATCCACGGGCAGAATCAGGAGAGCGGCGGCGAGGGCATCATCGAACAGGGCGGTGTCAGGATCGGCAGAAGGAGTGAAGAGCGGCTGGGATTCCGAGTTCCACCGGGTTTCCCGCGAGGCGCTGGACTTTTGTTGGCGGAGGCGGTCGAGGACCAGCCAATGAGTGAGTTTCAGGAGGCCGGATCTGGCGGGCGGGGCGCCGGCGGATCGGGCAAGGCGCACAAAAACGGTATGCAGGATGTCCTTGGCCTCCCCCTCATCGCGCAGCAAATTCAGGGCAAAGGCGTAAACCGCTCCGGCGTGGAGATCGTATAAAGCTGCGAGGTCGGGCACGGTGATGAAGGAGGGACACAGGAAGGACGGAGCCGTTGGAATTTTGTGTCACCGGGATTTCTGGTTTCAGCAAACGTCCCCCCCGTCCGGGGGACCCGGGTTTCCGCAGGGGCGCGGATAAAACGGGGATGGACGGAACGCTTCTTCTTCCCTACAAAAGCCTGATGGTGAACCCACCCCCGGCCTCCTTCGCCCGCCACTCCTGCTTCCTGCTCCTCGCCGCCAGCCTGGCCTGCGGCGCCTTGGAATTGGCAGGCGGGGCGGAGACGCCCGGCTTGCGGCCAAGCTCCGTGATTGAACTCCAGGGACGGACCGCTCGCCTGATCAAACTGGACAGCCTGCCCCTGGTGGAAAGCACCTGGTCGAAACGGTTCCACTTCGATTCGGCAAGCAATCCCAAACTCAAGGAACTGAGGGAGCGTTACCGCCTGGATGAAGTGACCGCGGCCGGCCATGGCGAATTTGACCGGCAGGTGCTCCTGATGGACTGGACCCACCGGCAATTCAAAAAATTCGGCCGCCCGTCGAGCCCGGCCAAGGGGGCCCTCGATATCTTGTCAGCGATTGGTCAGGACCACCGTTTTTTCTGCGCCCAGTATGCGGAAGTCCTCGTCTCCACGGCCGCCAGTCTTGGGTGGATCAACCGGCCGCTGGCGCTGCGGCGGCACCAAGGCGTCAACAAGGTGGGAGGTTCCACCGAACATTCGGTCACGGAAATCTGGTCCAATCAATACCGGAAGTGGATCATGCTCGATCCCACCAGCAACCTGTTTGTCGAAAAAGCAGGGGTGCCGCTCAACGCCTACGAAATCCGTCAGGAATGGTTCCAGCAGGGCGGCCGGGATCTGGTGTTTGTGGTGGGCAAGGAGCGCCGGAAATACCGGAAGGCCGATCTGCC
>JAYUWQ010000286.1:0-4784 GCA_043753485.1 bacterium | reverse complement strand
CCGGCTTCCTTCGAGCTGGAACATGAAGCCCGGCGGGCGTGGTATGAAGTCCAGCTTTACCCTTTCGGTCAGGGCCTGCTGGTGTTGATGCGGGACATCACCGCCCGGAAGCAGGCGGAGCAACACCACGACAAGCTGGAAAAGCTCGAATCCCTCGGCCTGCTGGCCCGCGGGTTTGCCCACGATTTCAACAACCTCCTCACCGTGCTGCTCGGCAATCTCTCGCTCGCCGAGATGCAGCTGGAGCCGGACGCCCCCAGCCGTCAGGAACTCAGCGCCGCGCGCCGCGCCAGCCTGCAGGCGCAGAATCTCGTCCAGCAGCTGCTGACCTTTGCCCGCGGTGGGGTTCCGATCCGCCAGCCCACCGAACTGGTCCGCCTCGTCCGCGAATGGTTTGCGGAATGGCCCCGCCGCCCCGGACTGGACTATCAACTCGAAGTGCCGGACGCTCCTTGTCCCGCCGAGGTGGACCGCCACCAGATCCGCCGCCTCCTCAGCAACCTCGTGCGCAACGCCGAGCAGGCCCAGCCCCGCGGCGGCACGGTCATCCTCCGCCTCCTCGCCCCGGTCACCGGGAACCCTGAAATTCCCCAAGGTGAACCCGGGGCCGATCCCTTGCCCCGGTCTGCCACCCTCACGCTCGAAGTGACCGACACCGGCGAGGGGATCGATGAGGAGACCCTGGCCCACATTTTCGAACCGTATTTCACCACCCGGGGCGACAGCAATGCCACCGGCCTCGGACTCACCGTTTGTGAATCGATCACCAAAGCCCACGGCGGCACCCTGACCATCGATTCCACTCCCGGGGCCGGCACCACCCTCCGCATCAGCCTCCCGGCCGCGGCTCCCGGACCAGACGGGCGGCCCCGCGAGTCCGCGGAAGACCCGTCCGTCCCCGCCCCGGCCTCCAGCCGCACCCGACGCATTTTGGTCCTCGAAGACGAGCCTCTGATCCGGCAGCTGATCGTCAGCAATCTGACCGCCGCCGGCTGCGAGGTGACCCCCACGGGCGAAGGCTCCGAAACGGTCGCGCGTTACACCGAAGCCCTGCTGCAGGGGGCGCGTTACGACCTCGTGGTCATGGACCTATCCATTCCCAACGGGATGGGTGGAGCCCAGGCCATGGAAAAACTCCGCCAGCTCGACCCCCACGTCCAGGCCATCGTCTCGTCCGGCTACAGTGATGATCCTATCATGTCCCGTTACGCCGACTTCGGCTTCCGGGCCGTCCTGCCCAAGCCTTACCAGCCGGGAGAACTCCGCGAACTCGTCACCAGCCTGCTGGCCGAGTCCCGGCGCGCCTGACATTTCAGGGCCGGGCCGCGCCTCGCCGGCCTGAATTTTGGAGCGGGATGGAAACCACGGCCAGCAGGAGCGTAACTGGAGTCCGGGTCACGTCGTTTTAATAATCGGCGTGACATCTTACAGGCCACTGGACCCAAATTTTCCATGAATCCCCCCCCCTCCCCCCGATTGGATATTTCCTGGCGACGCCGTTGGTGGCGTGCCGGGCTGCTGGTGTTGGCGCTCGTCCCGGGAGCGGTGCAGAGCCAGGTGCGGCTCAATGAAATCGTAGCGGACACCAATGAACGGCTGACGATGGCGGACCCGCAGGGCCGGCTGCGGCCCGGCACAGGGCTGTTTTTCGGGGACATGGGATTCAGCGCTCCGGGTTGGCTCACCGGGACTGCTCCCTTGGGATTCGGAGGCGCCGCTGGACTCGGAACCAATGTGGCCAGCCTGATGCAGAACCGTACCCCGAATTTGTATCTCCGCCGCACCGTCGTCCTCACGCCGGCCGAGCTCGCTAATGAGGGCAGACTGCAGCTCCGGGTGCGTTTTGACGACGGCTTCATCGCCTGGATCAATGGCCGGGAGGTGGCCCGCGCGAATGCGGGCCCGGCCGGGCACTTTGTCTACGCGGACCAGAAAGCCTACAATTTCGCCGTCACCACTACCAATACCGCTTATACCCCGGCCACCCAGACCGGGACCGCGGCTACGGCCCCCACCACCGGCATCACCTATCCTCTGGGCCGCATCAGTGATTTCCTCCAGGCCGGTGACAACGTGCTCGCGCTCCAGCTCATCAACCGCGAGCCCAATGTCAGCGCCCGGATCGATGCTCAATTGGAGATCATCAGCGCCAATGCAGTGCTTGATGTCGTCCGGCACGATTTCAATGAGGCCAACGATTCCGGGGAGGTTCACCGCAACCTCGGCGGGATCGTCACCAACACGATTGAAGGCACGATTCCAGCCAATTCCTGGCTGGATCTGGCGGCGCCGGCCCAATCCGCTCCGGAATGGACCGACCTCAGTCTGCGCTCCAGTCTCGTCCGGGGGGCGGGATATGATTCCAGCGGAGGCCTGCGTTATGTGTATTCCCAGACCGATGCGGTCAATCAGGCGGCCAGCGTCTCCGGCCCCGCTTTGCCGCTGATTTCCCAAATTCCGGCCGGAGGCCTCACGGCGGCGCATCTGGCCGACTTGCGTCTCACCTTCCGTTTCCGGGCGACCGCGAATACCGCTTATAACATCCGGCTGGATCCGGATGGCAACAGTCCGGCCGCCAGCCTGACAGGTCTTGCGGCCCTGACCCCCACCGCCGGCACCGGTTTCACCCAAACCGCGGCAGACGCTTTTGACGATGCTGCGGGCGCCGTGCGCACCCGCACCATCAATGCCTCCGGCATGGGGACGAATGCCGGCACCGGGCTGAACACCACCGCCATTTTCAACGGCCCCGCCATGCGCTCAGCGGCTTATTCCCTGCAGGAGGTCAATGCGGCGGGCAGTGGCACCGGCACCTTGCCCGGCGCCCTGCAATTTGAGGTCGTGTCCGCCCCGGTCACTCCGGACTACGTGGGGTTTTCCTACCAATCCATATCCATCATCTCATGGACCAACGGCAATATCACCGCGGCCCAGCTGAAAACCGGCGCCCTCCAGTTTGACTATCAACTGCCGGCAGGCGTGAACTGCAGCATCTTTCTGGAACCGGCCACCGGCGTGGCTCCCGGCATCCCGGGTCACCGGCTGGGCCTGGGCACCGTCACGGGTACCGGGGGATGGCGCACCGCCACCCTCGATACCGGCACCGCCACCAATGCCGGCACCTTCCTGAGTGCGATGAACGGAACGCCCACCAATGGCGTGCGCGTGATTTTCCTCTGCAACGATCCGCTGCCCACCGGCTCGCGGATGGCGGTGGATAACCTCGGTTATTTCCCATGGCGCACTTACAACGTGTCCTTCTCCACCGGCACCAACCAGGATGCCTTCCTCGCCGCCGTCAATGCGCAGCCCAATCCCCGGGTGGTGCCGGTCTTCGAAAAAACCGGCACTGCCCTCGCGCCCGGCAGCGCCGCGGTGACGATGGATGATTTCGCAATCACCTACACCAAGGTCAATGCCGGCAGTGCCGCCACCCTGGTACCGTTCGCCGCGTCCGGCTGGAGTTATTTCCCGGGCCTGGCCGAGCCCTCCGGCGGAGTGGTCGAACCGGCTGACTTCAATGTGCCGCTGGGAACCGGAAGCCAGGCGGACTGGATCGAATTGTTGAATACCGGAGCCGCGGCAGTGGATTTGTCCAACTGGTCCCTCACGGACGAACGTGACACGCCCCGCAAGTTTGTTTTTCCGCCAGGCACCTCCCTAGCCGCGGGGGCCAGGTTGGTCGTGGTGGCCGACGACCGCTTGGCTCCGGCCGGGGCGGCCTGGCTGCACGCCTCCTTCAGCTTGGGTTCCGGCGGGGAATATCTCGCGCTGCTCAATCCCTCCGGCACCGTAATGGATGCCCTCGATCCCGGCTATCCACCGCAGGATTCCTTTCATTCCTGGGGGCGCGATCCGGCCACCAGTCAATGGGGCTACTTCCGCACCGCCACTCCCGGCCAACCCAACACCGGCTCCTGGCAGCCCGGGGTGGCGGACCCTCCGGTTTTCGGGGTGCCCGGCGGATTTTATCCGGCAACCGTCAGCCTTTCCCTCACCACGGCAACGCCGGGAGGGACCATCCGCTATACCACCGATGGCAGTGATCCCACCGCCACCAACGGCTTCAGCTACACCACCAGCCTATCCCTTCCCTTCATCAGCGACCGCATCGGCCACGTGATCAAGGCCCGCGCCCAGGCGCCCGGCCTGCTGCCTTCGGCGGTGGTCACCCACACCTATCTGATCAATCAGAATGCCAACCTCCGCACCGCCCCCGCGGCCCTGCTGTCCGGGGATCCGGGGCAGACGTTCTACAAGCCGCTGGGCATCATGGCCATCCAGGGCGGCACCTACAACAGTTCCCTCTGGACCGCGGCGGTGCCCACCGATTATAACATTCCGGTGGGAGATGGACGCCTGACGGATCCGGACTCCGGCAGCCGCCCCTATGAACGCCCGGCTTTCCTTGAATACTATTTTCCGGACAACCGTCCGGGAATCCGGGAAACCGCCGGCCTGCGCATCTCCTCCAGCCCCTACTCCCGTCCACGGCTGGTGGTGAGCGACGTCCCGACCAAAACCCTCTGGGATGCCGATTCCACCAAAAAACCCTCCTTCAATATCTTTTTCCGCAGCGACTACGGCAACAATTCCATCAACTACCCCCTGATCCCTGAAACCGAAGTCCGCCGCTTCGAGGAATTCCGCCTGCGCGCCGGAAAAAACGACATCTCCAATCCCTTCATCCGTGATGAATTTATCCGCCGCCTCTGGACCGACATGGGGCACGAAGGCACGGTGGGCACCTTTGCCTCGGTTTACCTGAACGGTTATTTCAAAGG
>JAYUWQ010000285.1:0-4791 GCA_043753485.1 bacterium | reverse complement strand
GCTGCAGGAAGGATATCTCGACGCCACCGGCGTGCAGAATGTCTATCTCGAGGCTTCCCAGAGCGTGGCCGCGATCGTCGAGATGCGGGCCGGAAGAACCACGCCTGCCTCCATCCTTGACCCGGGTTTTGTGATCCACCGGGGCAACCAGCGGGAAAAGTCGGGCGAAATGTGGGGGGCTCATGCTGCAAAATAACGCAACTCCGGTTTTCCGCCGTTTCCTCGGGGCCGATTCATTGGTGCTTTGGCTCAGCGCCCTGCTCCTGCTTGGCCTCGGGCCGTTCACACCGGGGATGCTCTCGGCGGGAAATTTGACGAATGTTGCCGGGGCCATGCTGCCGCTGCTTATTCTGGCCGCGGGCCAGACCCTGGTCCTGGTGGGAGGCGGGATTGATCTGTCCGTGACCTCCACGATGGCCCTGGCATCGGTGGCAGGGGCCAGGGTGATGACTTCCGATGGCGGCTGGCTTGCCGGGCAGGGCGCTGTCATCCCACTGGCCATCGGGCTGATGCTGGGGCTCGGGGCGCTGATCGGTTTCGCCAATGGCACTCTGATCACCCGGCTTGGGATGCCCTCATTCATCGTCACTCTCACCAGCATGATGTTCTTCTCCGGACTCGCCGTACTCCTGACCAAATCAAGGAACATCGCCGGGCTGCCCCCGGAATTCCTGGCGGTAGGCCAGGATCTGCCGCTCGCTCTCGGGACCGGGGTCATGTTCGTCGGGGCAGGACATTTCCTCCTGAAGTATGGGCTGCTGGGCCGCTGGCTCCAAGCCGCCGGCTCCAACCCCCGGACCGCTCTCGTCTCCGGAGTGCCGGTGGCCAGGGTCTTGACGGCTTCCTATGTGGTGAGTGGCCTCTGTGCGGCCGGTGCCGCCGTGCTCCTGACAGCCCGGCTGGAGACTGGATCGCCGGTATTGGGTCAAATGATGATGCTGGATGTGATTGGCGCGGCGGTGATCGGCGGCACCAGCCTTGCCGGGGGACGCGGCAGCGTCCTCTGGACCGTGAGCGGAGTGCTTTTCCTGAGCCTGCTGGACAACGCGCTGAGCCTCCGGGATGTCCAGCATTTCAAAATCATGGTCATCAAGGGTACGGTTATTCTGGCCGCCGCCATGCTCGACACGCTGCGCCGCCGGCATCAATCCGCATGAGTGCCTTCTTTGGTTTTCATAACATTTTCAAGTCCTTCAATGAGGTGCCGGTGCTGCGTGGCGTCAGCCTTGCTTTTCCGGCTGGGAGCGTCACGGGATTGGTCGGAGGGAATGGAGCCGGGAAATCCACCCTGATGAATCTGGCAGGTGGGAATCTCCAGCCGGACAGCGGATCCATGACCTTGCAGGGCCGGCCCTATATGGCGCGGCATTCCGGGGAGGCCGCCGCTGCGGGGATCGCCTTTGTTCATCAGGAGTTGAATTTGTTCCCCAATCTGACCATTGCGGAGAATCTTTTTCTGACAAGTTTCCCGCACATGGGCCCCCTGATCCGCCCGCGTCTGATGGAGCGTCAGGCCCGGGTGCTCCTCGAACGCGTGGGTTTGTCCAGGGAGCCAGGGCTGAAATTGGAGCGCCTCTCCACCGGCGAACGCCAGCTCGTGGAAATCGCCAAGGCACTGCATGGGATACCCCAGCTTATTATTCTGGATGAGCCGACCACCTCCCTGACTGCACCGGAGTGCCAACACCTCTTTACCCTTATCCGGAAATTGCGAGGGGAAGGATGTGCCTTCGTTTATATCTCGCACGCTCTCAGGGACGTCCTCGGCCTGTGCGACTCCATCGCGGTGCTGCGCGATGGCGTGCTGGCGGATCAAGGACCAGTGGGGGAATTTGATGCAACACGGCTCATGAGTGGTATGGCGGGACGTGTGGTGGCGCGGCTTTTTCCGGAGCGCGCGGCCCAGCCCATTCAGTCCGCGCCCCTCCTCGATGTCCGGGAGCTGGGTCAGCCTGGCCTCGTCAGCCATATCAACTTTACCCTGCATCAGGGTGAAATCCTTGGGCTTTCCGGTCTGATGGGGGCGGGGCGGACGGAATTGGCCCGCATTTTGTTCGGTCTCGATCCTCACGCTTCCGGCGAAGTCCGCTTGGAAGGCCGCCGGATCACGGGAGGGCCACGCCTGCGGATTCGGCAGGGCATGGCTTTTTTAACCGAAAGCCGGGGCGAGGACGGCATTTGCGCCGAGGCCTCCGTGCACGACAATGTGGCCCTGTCCACCTTGGCTGAACACGCCTCCGGCTGGTGGCGGCTGCTCTCGCCGGCCAGCCTGAAAGCGGCGGTGCACGGGGTCAGCGAATCCGTGCAGCTGCGCCCGGCACGGGGTGGCTCGGAAGCCATCAACCGGCTCAGTGGTGGCAACCAGCAGAAGGCGGTCCTGGCCCGCTGGCTTCTCGCACGCCCCCGGGTACTCATCCTCGACGAGCCGACCCGGGGAATTGATGCGGTGGCCAAATTTGAAATTTATCAACTCATTCTGCGGCTGGCAGCCGGCGGCACTGGCATCCTGCTGATCTCCTCCGAACAGGAGGAACTCACCGCCCTGTGTGACCGCATCCTGGTGCTGAGCCGGGGCCGCATCGCAGGAGAATTCTCCCGGCCGCATTTCGACGAAGAGGCCCTGCTGCGCGCGGCCTTTGCCCACCACCAGGCGGAGCAGGAGGTATTTGCATGAAAAGGTGCGCCTGCTTTTTGCTAAATCATTCGCTCCTCGTATTGTTCGTGGTGACCATGGGAGTGTTCAGCCTGCTCTCCCCAGGGTTCCTGAGCCTGACTAATTTTGAAAACCTGCTGGTGCAGTCGGCTTCGACCGCCATTCTCGCTGCTGGCCTGACGGGCGTGCTCGTCGTGGCCGGGGTGGACTTGTCGGTGGGTGCGATCATGTTCATCACCGCCGCAGTGGCGGGAAAAATGGTGCTGGGAGGTGCCTCCACCCCGCTGGCATTGATGGTTATCATGGCCCTCGGTCTGCTGGCAGGATTGCTGAATGGGTTGATCGTTACCCGCCTCGGAGTTACCGCCTTCATCGCCACTCTCGGCACGATGTCGATCGGCCGGGGCGGTGGATTGTGGATCACCCAAACCAAGGCCATGAATCTGCCTGACGATTTTTTACGGATGGGCTCCAGCCGTCTCGCCGGCATCCCGGTGCCGATTCTGATTTGTGCCGTGGTTCTCCTCCTGATGCATCTGCTCCTGCAGTGCACCAGCTTTGGACGCCAACTCTACGCGACGGGTCACGATCCTGCCAAGGCCGGCAAAGCTGGCATCCGGACCCGCCGCCTCATCCTCGTGGCGTATACGCTTTGTGGCCTTTGTGCCGCCATCGCTGGCATCCTGGCCCTCGCACAGCTGGGGAGTCTTTCCCCAACATTTGGACGTTACCGTGAATTCTCGGCCATCGCCGCGGCCGTACTGGGTGGCACCAGCCTGTTTGGCGGGCGCGGAGCCGTGCTGCCCGGAAGCCTGCTTGGGGCCATCCTGATCCAGGCGGTGGAAAATGGTTTGGTGACGGTGAATGCCGATCCGTATCTTTATCCGCTCGTCACCAGCGGCGTGATTTTCCTCGCCGTGCTGCTCGACAGCACCCGGCAGCGCCTGAACCGTCTTCTTGGCAACCGCAGCAGCTGAACCGCGCACCCTGACAAACAGTTTCGGGCCGGATGGGGGAACCCAGATCCCCACAATTCTTACCCGGGCGCTCGAATAGTTCACGCCCGTGTTCCCGCGTTGTCAGGGGGCCTGGCCAGCCGTGGTATCGCGGTGCCGCAGCCTCAGCGGGGAAGCCACCGGTTCCCGCCTTGCCCGGTCCCGGCACCTGCTCCGGGAGGCCGTGTTCCGACGCCTCCAGCAGAACTCCTGACTATTCCCCCCCCGCCATGAAGGATTCCGATCTGATCCACGATACCCTCGACGACGCCATCCCGCCCGGCCTGGCGGAAGCCTCCTTGCAGTCCCTCACCCGCGCCGTCCGCCACCGCCGGTTCCGGTCCCATACCGCCGCCATGGCCCTTCCCGGCCTCGCGCTGGCCATGGCCCGCGTTTTCCTCCTCCGTCCGGCCCCGGCTCCCCCTTCCCCGCCCGCCACGCTGCCCGCCACGCAGCCCACCGCCACGCGCCCCGCCGCGGCAGCGGAATTCCTGACTGATGAGAAGTTGCTGGCCCTCTTCGCCCCGGAACCTGGCGTGGCTCTCGCCGGCCCCCCGCATGACCGCCATCTGCTGGTCGTCTCCCGCGATCGGCGGACCGGCAGACCATGATACCGAATCGCCGCCCCTCATCCCCTCACCACCCCGCCGCATTCTCCCACGCCCATGTGCCCACCAGGACGGGCTTCTGCCGCTTTTGGTCCCAGACGATTGGCTGCCAGGAATACTGGCCGGCTTTGGTCAGGATCGGCGGCCGGATGGCTGAATCAAAATCACTTGGCGATGGGGAATTTTGTGACGAGCCACATCCGGACGCCTTTCTGGTCATCCTTGGTGGCTCTCCTGATGTGTCCGGGCAGCATGTTGAGGTCCGGTTTGGGTGGCCCTGCATTCTGGAGATCTTCATTACAATTGGTGCGTTGAGCGACCACGGTGTGCATGGCCCCGTAGGGCAGGACCCGCCCCCCCCCCAGGGACCGTGCTGCCGGGCAACCCCTCCGGCACTACGGAATAAAGGAAGGATAACCCCAAAAACCGTGATGAATTTAAACAGAAGGGCGGGCATGTAGTCATTCAAGGTTTTTCGTTTACGCTCCAAGGTTTTTTTCCAGCGACATCGGGCCGTCGGCGGGGAGCGGTTGGA
>JAYUWQ010000284.1:0-1963 GCA_043753485.1 bacterium | reverse complement strand
GGCCATAACGTGCTCCAAAGATGGCCTGCGGCAGTTTTGCCTTCTGCTCCTCCGTCAGGCCAGGCCCCAGTTTTCCGGACAATTCCTGATTCAGCCTGGCCAGGTCCGCCTGGAGTTCCGCGATCCGTTTTCGATTGGCGGCGGCTTCGGCCAGCAGAGGCGCAAGCTGGGAAATCTGCTGCTCCGTGAGCGGGAGCGCAGCCTTCAGCTGATCAAGGCTGGGAATGGGCACGGGCGCGGCAGGAGGGCCGCCCCCAAACTGCGCCGCGACCGGCCCGGTGAGCTGGATCAAGGCCAGCAGCGCGCAAAGGCCGCCAATCCCGCGGTGCAGGCGGGTCGTGAAATTGGTGTTCATGGATAAAGCCGTATGGAAAGGTTATTTTTTGAGGGCGGGAGCGTTGATATAACGGCTCACCCATTCGAAGAAGGCGGGAAAATTTGGCTCCTGGGTGTGGCCTCCGTCATGCTGCCGCCAGGCGAGTTCGCCACCAACGAGCTGCTTCACAGCCGGCATCGGGGCCGTGATGTAGTCGCGGGGCACGACGCCATAGCCGGTTTTCCCCAGCAATTCATAAGCCGGAGTGGCAAGGATGCCGGCCATGTAACTGCCGGCCGCACCGACCCATTTGGGATCGCCCCTGGACTCGATGCCGTAGCTGATAAAACAAGGGCGCGGGGCGCACAGGGCGATGAGCTGGTGGGAATCCACCGGTAGATCACCCGCATCCTTTTTCCCAAAGGCAGCCTCCGCCGCGCCGTATTTCAGGTAATTTCCTGCCATCCAATAATAGCTCCCTCCGGTAAGGTTTTCCACGGCTTCGCCATAGTCATGGCGATGCAGTTTCACGCCTCCCTGGCCGGAGGAACCCACCAGCGCCACGGCGACCCGTTCGTCAAAGGCCTGGGCCACGATGGCGGCCTTGCCAAAACGGGAAACTCCCGTGATGCCGACATTCCTGCTATCGACGCCCAGCTCCGGATGCTGCTCAAAATAATCAATCAGCCGGCTGAATCCCCAGGCCCAGGCCCGCAGAGCGCCCCAGTCGTCAGGCTGGCGGGGCTCGCCCAAATTAGTGAGGCCGATGACCCCCTGGCGCAGGGCCATGCCGCCGGCGTCCGCCTGGATGCTGTTCGGATTGATGGTGCCGGCCCCCCAGCCATGGGGAATGGCGTGCTCCAGACCGCCGCCGCCGAAGGCCACCAGCAGCGGCACAGGACCGGACGCCGCCGCAGGCACGGTGAAGCTGGCCTGGATGGCCACGCTCAGCGCGGGATAACGGCTATTATCGACCCGGCCAAGGAGTTGGCGGGTGATGGTGGCCATGCCCGCCGTTTCGCCCTTGGTGGTGCTCACCACTTCCCAGACCACTGCGGGAGCGGCCTCCGGAACCCGGCCATAAATTTCCCTCTCAAAATCCTCCAGCATCTCCTTCCGCCGCCCGGGCCATTGGGCCGTCGACGTCACGGGGGTGCCGTCCTTCATTTTCATGAGCTCCGGCATAGTGTCCTTCCACGGATTGGCGGTGGCGAGATCAAATCCCGGTCCTTCCTGTTTGCTGCCGCTTTTCCCGGGGCGGAGCTTCACAATGCCCAATTGTTTCATCAGGTGCTGCTGGTCCTGATAGGTCCCGGCGAGGTCAGCCACGACCAACTGCTGTTGCTGGTCCGGGGTGAAGACCGCCTTCAATTTTGCCTGGAGCGCCGCCCGTTCCTCCAGGGCCGGGACGAGCTGGGCAGTGAGGGCCTTCTCGGCGTTATTGAACTCCTCGATCCTTGCGGAGATCCCGGCAGCCTGAGCCTCCTCGAGCGAGAGGGATTGTGCCAGCGCCTTTGGATTGACCGGAGGCAGCCCCGGCCCCCGGCTTGGCGGCTGGGCTTTCAAATCACCCATGCCCGTGAGGATCAAGAGGAGCGCCTGACTTCCTGCGAAAATGAACCGGCACACCGGGCGAAGGGTAAAACG
>JAYUWQ010000283.1:0-4795 GCA_043753485.1 bacterium | reverse complement strand
GGTAGGTCGTGTCGCTGTTCTGCTGGATTTCAAAAATCAGCAGCCCGGCGCCAATGGCATGGAGCCGGCCACTGGGAATAAAGATGAAGTCGCCTTCCTGCACCGGAAGTTCCGGAACCAGGCTGGCCGCGGTGCCATCGGCGAGCGCCGCAGCGAAGCTGTCGCGGGTGACACCCGGCTTCACGCCGGCATAAAGACGGGCATCCGGGTCTGCACCGGCGATGACCCACATCTCCGTTTTCGGCTCCCCGTGCAGCGCCGACGCTTCGGAAACAGGCGGATGCACCTGCAAAGAGAGGGTATCGCTGGCATCGAGGATTTTGATCAGCAGGGGAAACCGTTCCGAGTCCGGCGCGCCGGGACCAAAGATCTCCACCCTTTGCTGCGTCCACAGTTCATGCAGGCTGATACCATCAAAACGCCCCTCCATCACCACGCTTTGCTCCCCGGGCCGGTCCACCATTTCCCAACTTTCGCCGTAAGGGAGACCGGGGTCCGGCAATGACCGGCCGTAGCGGGTTTCCAGCTGCCGCCCTCCCCATACGCGGTCCATATAGAGAGGACGAAGGCGGATCAGACCGTAAAAAGATGGAGAATCGGAAATCATCCCTAGCCAATAATCCGGATCGGCTGCCCTGTCAATCCGGGGCCTTCCGCCGCGCGGCGCGTATCATAAGGGCAGGATAAAGAGGGTCTTGCCCTGAAAAAGCCTTGGGCCGGTCTGGCAGGAAGCAATTCCGGACGGTCTGGATCGTCCGTAAACCATGGCTTTTTCCCCCGCGCCAATCCTTTCGCAAGACTTCCAAAAACCGCATGTTGATTAAGTTTCCCGAAATTTCCACGTTGCCTATATTTTCGGAAAGAGTAGGCTATCCTTGTTCTCCCCCTCTCTGGTTGTTGCCCCGGGGCACAGTTTTTCTAAATATTCACGCCCTCTATGTCCGCCCGCCGTCCCCGCCGCCGTCAGGATGAAGCCCCCGCACCGGTGCGCCACCCCTTGTCCGACATCCGTGCGCTGGGGTTGATCACCGTGGGAGCCCTGCTTTTTCTGGCGCTTTATACCTATACCCCGGATGATGTGCCCCCCCGTTTCAGCATCGCCAGCCTGTCCGTGCCGAATAATCCGGTGCTGAATGCCATCGGGCCTTTCGGAGCGGTGATCGGTGGCTACACCATTTTCCTGTTTGGGGCGGCGGCGTTTTTGCTGCCCGCCTGTCTGATCTGGCTGGGCATGTCACGCATTTTGATGCCGACCCGCCGCATGGGCCGCCCCACCCTCGGATTTGTCCTTACCGTGCTGAGTGCGTCCGTCGTGCTGGGCCTTCAAACCAGCTTTTTCCAAAACTGGTGGAAAGACTTCAATATCCTCGGACCGGGCGGTGGGACCGGTTTCCTCGCCCAGTTGCTGGCGCAAAAGACCATTGGGGGCATTGGAGCCATGATCTGCGGGATCGCGGGCTATTTCAGCGGCCTGATCCTGATGATCGGGCTGGAACTGCACACCATCGTGGCGGCGGGCCAGCGGGTGTGGAGTGAGCTGCGGGCCCTCGCCACCGGCCGCCGGGAGCAAGCCGCCAACCAAGCCGCCTCCCAGGAAGCGGAGCGCCTGCTCTCCGAGCACCAGCGCACCGAGCGCGAGCGCCGCCGCCTTGAGCGGGAACTCCGCACCAAAACCACGGTCCCGGCCGGTCTGCTCACTGAGGACCCGGACGTGGCCACAGAATTCACCCAGGAAGACCTGCCCCTCGAGGCTCCCCTGACTGATCCTGCCGTGCCTGAACCGCGCATCATTGATGGTTCCGCCCGCCGCGCTGCGAGTGGCGAAAAGAAACTCTCCCTCTCCGAGTGGAAAAAGCAACAACAGGACAAAGCCAAGGCCAATGGCGATGGTTCGCCCAATGGCCTGGCGGCCGGCGACTTCTCCAATTATCAACTCCCCCCTCTGGCGCTCCTGCATTGGGATGAGACTGCCGCGGCGGCCCCCGCCGACGTCTCCTACCTGCGCGCCACCCAGAACAATATCATCAAGACCCTGTCCACCTTCGGCATTTCCGTGGCGGCTGGCGACATCACCCGCGGGCCCACCATCACCCGCTACGAAATCTACCCCAGTGAAGGCCTGCGCGTCAGCCGCATTTCGGCACTGGAGGCCGACCTCGCCCGCGCCACCCGCGCCGAACGCATCAATATCCTCGCGCCGATTCCCGGCAAGGACACCGTCGGCATCGAAATTGCCAACAAGGACAAGGTCGCGGTCCCACTGCGCGAACTGCTGGAAGACCCCGCCTTCCACTCCGGCAAGTGCCGCCTGCCCCTTGCCTTGGGCAAGGATGTGTATGGCGAAACCATCGTCGCCGACCTCGCCGGAATGCCCCACCTGCTGGTGGCCGGGGCCACGGGTTCAGGCAAATCCGTTTGCATCAACAGCATCATCGGAAGCCTGCTCTTCCAATTCACGCCGGAGCAACTGCGCTTCATCCTGATCGATCCCAAGGTCGTGGAAATGCAAACCTACAACGACCTGCCCCACCTTGTGGTTCCAGTGGTGACGGATCCAAAGAAAGTCATCATGGCGCTGCGCTGGGTGGTCAATGAGATGGAGAACCGCTACCGCATGTTCGCCGATGAAGGGGTGCGCAACTTCGAGACCTTCAATGGACGCAAGGCCAAAGCCGCTGATGCCAAGGCCAAATCGGCGGCCAAGGCAGCTGCTGAGGAACCCCTCCTGCCCCTTTTCGATTCCACCGCAGCCGCCAAATCCGCCAAGTCTGCCGCTGCTCCCATCGCTGAATTCGAACTGCCCGAAGAACTCACTTCCGGCGAATCCCTTGATGAGTTTAGTGCGGGTTTCAGCGCCGATGAAGCGGATGTTGATGACGATCCGTCGCTCGACTCCGATGCCGTCCTCTCCAAACACGAGGTCCGCCTCCGCGAAGCCTTTGATGAGGAGCAAAACGTGCGGAACTCGCCCAAGGATATCTGGGTGGAGGACAGCGAACTGGTGGCTGAAGAGGAACTCGAGGAATTCAACGCCAACGCCATTCCCGACAGTATCCCCTACATTGTGGTCATCATTGATGAATTGGCGGACCTGATGCAGACCGCTCCTGCCGACATGGAAGGGCTGATTGCCCGGATTGCCCAGAAGGCCCGGGCCGCCGGGATTCACATGATCCTCGCCACCCAGACGCCACGCGCCGAAGTCATTACCGGCACCATCAAAGCCAACGTCCCCTGCCGCATCGCCTTCCAGGTATCCAGTGCACTCGACTCTCGGGTCATCCTTGATGCGAAAGGAGCGGACAAACTAGTGGGCAAGGGTGATATGTTATATGTTCCGCCCGGCACCGCCAAGATGGTCCGCGCCCAGGGGGCATTTGTCACGGATGACGAGATTGTGGCCCTGGTGCAGCACTGCAAGGAACAGAGCGGTGGATTGAAAATCGAGAAATCGGTGGATGAGGCAATCAACGGCCCCGCCCGCGCCGTGGAAAAACTCACGGAGGAGGAGGAGGAGACCCTGCAAACCTGCATTGATGTGGTGATGCAGGAACGCAAAGCCAGCACTTCCCTGCTCCAGCGGCGCCTCCGTCTCGGATACGGCCGGGCGGCCCGCATGATGGATCTGATGGAGCAGCGCGGCATCATCGGACCCAGCGATGGTCCCACCAAACCCCGTGAAATCCTGATCGACCTTGACGAAGATGGCGACTAGATTACCAGTGGCCAAGCGCCGCCCCAAAGATGATCTCCCGCTTTTTTCCGTCCCGGAGAAAACCGGCGAAGTCATGGTTGCTTCCCCTCAAATCCCCGTGGCTGCCCCGCCCCGCCCTGCTCCCCCCCGCCCCGTCTTCAACCCCATGTATTCCGTTGGCCACCAGCTCATGAAGGCACGCCAGGCGCGGAACCTTGTTATTGAGGACGTGGCCTTCCAAACCCGCATCCCCCACCAACGGCTGCGCGAAATGGAGAACGACGACCTGTCCAACTTCGCCAATCTGACCTACGCGAAAGGTTTTCTCAAGTTATACAGCAAATACCTTGACCTCGATCTGAGCGACTATCTGGATGAATTCGATACCAGTGCCATTGCGGCTGTCACCGGCCACGAATACATCCAGACCGCCAGTGCCGTCCGCATCCTGAGAGCCCCTGCTCTCGCTCCGGATCAATCCCCGGTCGGACGGTCCAATCTGGCCGCTTTGGCCGTCACGGCTGCAGTTTTGATCGTCGGAGGGTGGCTCTTCATGAGGTCTGAGCCGGCCCCTGCCCCGCCTGATCCGAACCGTGCCACCCCGCCGGGTTCAACCAGTCAGGTGGTCCCGCCCACCATGAAAGCGCCGGTCCCTCCACCTTCGGATTCTTCGCCGGCCTTGGCCATTGTGAACTCCAAACCGCTGGTGGAACGGGCAGTTGCCAGTCCTCCCTCCGTTCCCGCAGCCGAGGTCATCAATACTTCGGCACCTGGCGACAAAGTACGCCGGGCCACGGTGGTGGATGACGAAGGCAATGAAATTGCGCCAATGCGTCCGGCCCGGCTTTGAATCCGGCTCATGGTCGCCCCCGGTTCAGGGCAGCGGTTTCACCCGGATATTGCGGTACCAGACGGCGTGGCCGTGATCCTGAAACCCGATATGCCCGGAGCGGGCAAAATCCTTCAGCGCCTTCTGATACTTGTTGGGCGTTCCATCCGGATTTTTCCCTGCTTCAGTCCACCGGTCCACGTTCATTTTCGCGACGATGGTGCCGTTCAGTTCCACTGAAATCTCCGGACCTTTGGCCGTGATGCGATAGG
>JAYUWQ010000282.1:0-4797 GCA_043753485.1 bacterium | reverse complement strand
CTGCTGTCATTGAATCCGGGCTGCTCCCAGCCCTTGACCAGCTTGGGGGAAAGTTTCCAGGCGGCCCCGGTTTCGGCCAGCACGGCGCTGCCTTTTTTCCCATGATCCAAGCGGGCCACGAGGCCTGCGGCGCTGCCTTCGTTCCAGGCCTTCACCGCGATAACATTGCGCCCCGGCTTCAGGAAGGCCGCGGCTTTGACCTTGAGCGGGTCCTGCCATTCCTTGGCAGCGCCGACGGGGGCGCCATTCAGGAACACTTCCGCGTGGTTGTCACAGGTGAGGGCGAGGAGGAGATCCGGGGTGACTTCGCCGACCTCAAATGCATGGCGGAAATAGAGGGGTTCGTCATTGGCCGGACCGACGGCCCAGATCCACTCCGGGGCAGCGGAGGCGTGGGATACCGCCAGTGCGAAGCTGGCAAAAGCGAAACGGAGCGTGGCAGCAGGGCGGGTCATGAACGGAGGATGAAGGGGTATTGGAAATAAAGAACCGGCAGGGAAGGTTAAACGCGCCCGCCGGAAGACAAATATCACCCGTCAGGGGCGATATTCGTGCCGGCAGAAAATTGAAGCCAGGTCGTGAAAAAGGCTTGGAACCGCCGCCCGGTGCCGCTAAATCACCGCCCTGGCCCTTTCCGATCAGTCACCCCATTCCCTCAGCCACCCACCCCATCGTTCCTATGCCTACAGTCACCACCAACGGAATCCAAATGTTTTACGAGGAGCGCGGCTCCGGCGAACCGCTGATCTGCATCATGGGCGTCACTGCGCCCGGCGGCGTCTGGGAAGCCCATGCGGCCGAATGGTCGAAACACTTCCGCTGCATCCTCGGCGACAACCGCGGTGTCGGCCACACCGACAAACCCGTGGGTCCCTACACCACGGAAATGATGGCCGACGACTATGCCGGCCTGATGGACGCGCTGGGCATCAAGTCCGCCCGTGTGGTCGGCTGCTCCCTCGGCAGCGTGGTCGCCCAGCAGCTCGCCCTGCGGCACCCGGAAAAAGTGAAGTCCCTCATCCTGATGTGCACCTGGGCCCGGCAGGACCGTTACGGCCTCACCACCTGGGAGCATATGATGAAATGCAAAGCCGCCTTCCGCCCGGAGGATTTCATGCATTACGTGCACATGCTCATCTTCACCAAACCGTGGTTCGACAACGACGACTGCTGGAAGGGGATCCTCGACGGCAACGCCGGAGCCGCGATCAATCCCGCCCCGCAGCCGGTCCACGCCATGGAAGCCCAGGCTGCCGCTGCAATGACCCATAACACCATCGACCAGCTCAAGGACATCAAATGCCCGACCCTCGTCATCGGCGGGAAAAATGACGTCTTCACCCCGCGTTGGATGAGTGAGGAAGTGGCCGCCGGCATCCCCGGATCGGACCTCCACCTCTACGACAACGCCGGCCACGCCTTCCATTGGGAATGCCTCGCCGACTTCAATCCCCGCAGCACCGAATGGCTGCTTAAACACTGATCACATCGGCCGCAGGACTGCTGACGGGCCACGGATGGCACGGATTTGACGGATAACACAGATCAAGGAAAAATATTGATTCATTCCAGTATCTAAATCCATCCGTGCCATCTGTTTTATCCGTGCGATCCGTGGCCGCTTTTTCCCTCCGAAAACTGAAATACTGAAAACTGAAAACTTCCTCTCCCATGTCTAAAATCCAATTCGGCTCCCAAGTTTACACCTGGTTCATGCAAGGCACCGGCAAGGCCTACGATAACAAGCTGGACCACATGATCAAAGTGGCGGCCCAGGCGGGCTTCACCGGCATTGAGCCCATGGTGCTCGAGATCTCGGAAAGCGCGCTCGGCTGCGGCAAATACTGGCTCGGCGATTTCTGCGATGCGTCCCGCCTCAAGGACGCGCTCGACGCCCATGACATGAAGCTGGCCGGCCTCGCCCTGGTCTGCGCGTGGGATGGCGAGACCGAAACCCCGGCTGAACGCGCTGCTGCGGATTTCACAATCGACCTCTTGAAGAAGTTCCCTGGGGCCATGCTTGGCACCGTGACCCTCCCCAGTGGCCGCACCAACGACCTGCAGCGCCGCCGCCTCAATGTGGCCCGCAATGTGAACGCCGTTTCCAAACGCGGGGCCGATGCCGGTCTGAAGTGCTCCTACCACCCCAACAGCCCGCCGCCTTCCCTCGTCCGCACCCAGGAGGACTATGATGTGGTGTTGAGCAGCCTTGACCCCAGCGTCACCGGCTGGACGCCCGATGTCGGCCACATCATCCGCGGCGGCATGGATGTCATCGCCACGCTGCACAAGTGGCAGCACCTCGTGAACCACATCCACTACAAGGATTTCTCCGGCAACGGCCCTGAGCCGTGGGCGCAGATGGGCACCGGCAAGCTGGACTTCCACAAGATCACGGAATGGCTCACCGCCCGGAAATACGAAGGATGGATCATCTGTGAGGATGAAGCCCACATCGCCGTGGACGATCCCGATGGCGTGACCGTGCAAAACGGCCAGTGGTGCAAGGACAACCTGCATCCTCTGGTCGCGTAAGGCGGGCGAAACCCTGTAGCTCGACATTCCAATGTCGAGACCCGGCGGCCCGATCCATTACCGCGCTCTGAAAAACCCGACACTGGAATGTCGGGCTACTTTTAAGCCAGCCAGCCATGACGATTTACAAAACCGTTGTGAGCTGGCTGGCCTTTTTGTTTTTCGCCTACGTTGTTATCAAGCGCAGCTCCCAGTTGATCTGGCGATGGCTTTTAGTGCAACTGGATTCAGTTGATCCGGAACGATGGGATTCTTGGATTCCGGTGAGGGGAGAAACCCTTGGGACCTTGGATGACATTTGGTATGCGCTTTTCTGGACGCTGCTTGGATTGATGCTCGTTACTCCATGGCTAAGGCCGTGGTGGTCAAATAGACGGAAAAGTGCGCGGCCCATTTCTTCTGATGATCCGCTTTCCTCCTGGCTGAATCTTGCAGGCAGATGGGTCTGTGCGGTCATCTACTTGGATCACCTCTTCCTGTGGCTTCCCTTCCATCCGTCCTTTTTCATGCGGCAATTGCCCCCGGATTATTTTTATACCCAAAACGCGGGTGACTATTTTGCCAACGCCATCCGTCCCGTGATTCTTGGAGTTGGCACGACCCTCCTGATCGCGCCCGAACTAACCCAGTTCGCCTCATCCGGCTTCACCCGCTTCATCGACGCCGTTTTCTTCCCCGGCGGCCGCGAAGCCAAGCCGCCCTACACCCTGAAGTTGGCCCGCTTTTATGTGGAAAAACAACGGTGGGAAGAAGCCGAAGCGGAATACGCCCGGATGCTCTCCTTTTACCCGGATCAGCCGGAAGCCTGGCAGGAACGCCTGACGCTGGCCTTCCGCCGCCGTGATGCGCCCGCCGGTTCCACTCCGGAAAGGGTTCTGGCGGAGGCCCTCAAGGTCCTCAAGACCCCCACGGACGGGGATGCGGTTTACCAGCAGTTCACCCGGGGAAGACAGGTATAGCGGCTGTGCGCCTGGCTTCATCCAGGGGCCGTAAATTCCGGCGGGAGGCGCTCCCCCGTGGGCTTGCACCCGCGCCCAATCGGTTTGAGGGTTCGGGCTTGCTATGACTCCCATTGATATTTCCCTGCTCCTGGCCGCGGTCCGCGATGTGCCGGACTTTCCTTCCCCCGGCGTCGTTTTCAAGGATATCACGCCCATGTTGTCGGATGGGGGGCTTTTCAAGCTGACCATCGATGCCCTGACAGAAACCGTGGTGGGGCAGGGGGTGACCAAAATCGTCGGCATTGATGCGCGCGGGTTCATCTTTGCTGCGGCGGTGGCGGATCGTCTGGGCTGCGGTTTCATACCGGTGCGGAAGAAAGGCAAGCTGCCATGGAAAACCGAAGGAGCGGCCTACGATCTGGAATACGGATCCAACCAGATTGAAATTCATGCCGATGCCATCAGTCCCGGCGAGCGGGTGTGGCTGGTGGATGACGTGCTGGCCACCGGAGGCACCGCTGCGGCAGCCGCCGGCTTGGTGCAACGCCTCGGCGGTGATCTCGCGGGGATGACGTTCCTGATTGAACTGGGTTTCCTCAACGGCCGGAAATTGCTGCCCGTTGGGGTGCCGGTCGCCGGGGTGCTGGGTTACTAATGGATTTTGACTGATGCCGACTTTTCATCAGATCCTGACGCTGGCCCGCGTGCCCAATCTCCCCACCGTGTGGTCGAATGTCCTGATGGCATGGGCCTTGGCGGGTGGCGGGTGTTGGCTTGGACTGTGCGCCGCGTTGAGTGGCGGCACGCTGCTCTATGCGGGCGGCTGCACTTTGAACGATGCCTGCGACGCCCGATGGGACCGGGCTCACAAGCCGGACCGGCTGATTCCCTCCGGCGCGATGACGGAGCGGGCGGTGTGGACCCTGGGCTTGGCGGAAATGGCACTGGGGCTGGGGTTGTTCATCGCGGCCAGCCCGGCCTCATGGTTCCTTCCGGCTGGGCTCGCGGTGGCCATCCTGGCCTACGACTTCCACCACAAGGAAACGCCGTGGAGCGTGGTCGTGATGGGCGCCTGCCGGGCATTGTTGGTATTGTCGGGAGCCGCCGTGGCGGGCCGCGTCCTTGATTGGAAAATCCTGACTGCGGCGGCGGTGGTGTGGGCCTACATCATTCTGCTGAGCCTGCTGGCGCGGCGGGAATCGCGTCCCGGCGGCGGCTTGCTGCGGGCGCTGCGGCCGCAGTGGAGTGTGGGACGCTGGGTGGGGGAAATGCTGGCGGCGATCCCGCTGGTGGATGCGGCGCTGCTGTTCGCGCTCGGCAC
>JAYUWQ010000281.1:0-1965 GCA_043753485.1 bacterium | reverse complement strand
ACGAGCGCGAGCACCACGACGACGAGAAGCACCGGCGCGAGAGGAATGAACAGTGCGACCTGCCACCATTTGGCTTTCGGTTCAGGCTTCAGATTGGTCATGGCGTTCGCTGCAGCCGGTTTATTGGCTTTTGTTTGGTCCGTGCAAGAGGCAATGTCTTTTGGCAAGGCGCGGCCTTAAATGCCGACGACAGATGCAGACATTCGCTGCATCTGCTGACCCGATCGTCCGAAGAAGGGCCTCGGCCTGTGCGTAATCCTCGTCCGCATTGGCAGTGCGCAGCAGGTTGGCTGCGACACGGAGGGAAGAAGCTGACCGCCCGCTCAGCAACAGAACAGCCAGATGATACATCGCCTCCTCCCGGGCATTGTCAGTGATCCATTTGGAAGCAATGGCAGCGCGGTACGCTCGCTCAGCGGCTTTCGTGTCCTTGCGGATACCAACGCCGTGCTGAAGACAGTAGCCGCAGTCGGTCAGGGCGTTGCCGTCGCCGCTTTCCGCGGCCCTTTGATACCACCTAGCTGCGAGGCGGAAGTTCTCCAGGATCCGATATGCCGCGGCAACGTTCGACATGGCGCTACAATCCCCTCGAAGGGCTTTAGCCCGCCACTTTCGGATATACCGTGTTTCCCGGTCCAGCGCTGTCATAACTACTTGTCTGGCGAACTACAGATTCACCGCCAGGATTTCAACGGAGTGCTCAACCTTATTTCCAGCAGGAATGTCGGGGAAATACGGAATCATGGGATGGCGGGGGGAATTCGGGACGGGACTTCCTGCATGGTGCGTGGGAAGCCGCCAAGATGCCAGCAAAACCTCCAAAGCCGGCAGAAACGGGGAGGTTGGTTTTCCCTCCCTATCAGCCGGGGCCAATCGACTGGGTGTCGCGGTGAGCGGCCGGATGGGGCGGGCCTTCAGCCCTCCGGTTCATGGGGGAACGCATTCCTGGGGCGTTGCCCCAGGCTGGGATGGGGCGGCCCGTTGGGCCTTGGGGGGCCGGATTTTGGGACGGCGGGGGCTTGGCTGGGGCTTTTGCCGGGGCTCTGGGGAAACGAGTGGGGACACTTGTTACACATTGGCGGGGGCTTTGGGGATCACTTCGGATCTTGAGGCTGGGGAATGCCTGCCGGGCGGCGTGCTAGTCTGCGAGGACGCGGAAGAAGACGCGGGCGGGGAGCGTGAGGGGGAGCACCCACTCGGTCGTGGTGAGTTCAAGGGCTTCGTCGCTCCATTCGTCGAGGCCCTCACTCATTTGCACCCGGTAGGTGGTGGCGCCGGACTTCGGGGTCCAACGGAGAGTGGGGCCGGAGGGGCCCTCGAATAATTCCGCCTGGAAGAGGAGGGGACCGGGGACCTTTCCCGGGGTGGAGCGGACGTCGGTGGGGGCCAACTCCCAGTCTTCGGGGCGGTCGGTATCGGTCCGGGGATCGATCCGTTGCCAGCTTTGACCGTCGGCTTCGGCATCGGGATTCAACCCGGGACTGAGCCCGCCGTTGTTCCCCCAATTCATCCGGTCCACGATGACGTCCGCCGCATCCACCAGCAGAACGTGGTCATTGGCATTGCTCATATTGATGATGCCGCCATCGGGATCCCACACGGGGTCGTTGGTGAGATTGGGCACGGCGGGGTCGTCCCCGGCGCTGCCGCTGGCCGCTTCGTAGGTGGGGAGGAACCCATACTGGGCATTGAACTGGATAGCGTTCAGCGCCACCACCTGGACTTCACCGGGGGCGATGGTGGCTCCCCCGGGAAAGACCAGCATGGCTTCCGTGAGGCTGGTGCCGGCGCGGGCTTCCTCATCCCCGATCCGCCAACCGGTCAGGTCGACCGTTTCGGTGCCATTGTTGTAAATCTCAATCCACTCGCCGGAGACATCGCTGCCGGTTTCATTGAAGAGGACTTCACTGATCACAAGATTGGCCGGAGCCACGGCCGGAAGGAGTCCGATCAGGACGCAGGATA
>JAYUWQ010000280.1:0-1967 GCA_043753485.1 bacterium | reverse complement strand
CACGGAAATTTTATCACCTGCCGTACTTTAACGCCGGCATGAGTGTCCGCAGAGAGGGGAAAACGGTCCACTACGATCACCAACGTGGAGAGAAGATGTTTCGTGCGGTTTACCGTCCGTTGGAAAAGATCGAAGCAGAGCCTGACTCATTTGAATTCTGGGCCACAGAACGCTATTGCCTCTACGCTGCGGACAGAAAAGGCCGGCTCTACCGCGGCGAGGTGCATCATCCGCGATGGCCGCTCTATCGCGCGGAGATTGGGATTTCAGGAAACACCATGCTGCAGGGCTGGCGGACGGGACCGATGCACCCGACCGTTTTGTTCTCACGTCACCTCCCCGTCGTCGTTTGGCCGCTGGAGAGGGTTCTGTGATGTGTTCGCCAGGAGTGTGATGCTGTCAAGATGCGGGGTATGGTGGTGCCGGCCAGCCGCGTCAGCGGCTAAACAACAGTAGCCGTGGGCGCAGGCCCTGAGCCTTATACACAAGTCGCAGTAGCGACAGAAGAGGCCGGAGGCTTCAAAACCAGGTAGGGACAAGCTGCTGCTTGTCCCAATAATCCGTGGGCGGAGGGGGTGCGGAGCCGCGGGCACGTCGTCCCGGGCATCCGTGGTGAGAGTCGACGTGCAGCGCCCAACAAAGGGCGGATGCATGGCGTGATGGCTCTCGTTGCGGGACCGGGGAGTCCACGCAAGCTCCGCGCCGCCCGGCGCCGAGCCGCCGGCCCCCATAAAGTGGGACAAGCGGCAGCTTGTCCCTACCATTATTAACGGCTTCGCTCCGTCATTCCATCGTTTGCGATTTGTGTATAAGGCGCAGGGCTGTCGCCCACGGCTATTCACGTTAGGCCGCTACGCGGCGTTTGAGAGGCGGATTCCTGGCGGCCGGACTACCCCGCAACTTCAGCGATTAACAACACAGCCGAATCTCTGAATGCCGCACGCGGCACGCGGTCCACGTGTTACGCCGCCGTTGAAGGCTGGAGTGAACGTCGTGTCCGGGACTTCATCAGTTCCAGCAACCGGCCAACATGCCGGTAGTGCTCCAGTTCAGTCTCTTCACCGTCCACCAGTTCTCCCTCCTTGGGCTTCGCCAGCAGCATCGTCATCCGGTCCCGGTCCGTTTGATCAAAGCCGAGTCCGAGGATTGCCTTCGCAGCGTCGTGTGGCCAGTCTCCGGCATCAGGCCGGATGACGCGCCCGAGGATGGCGGCTTCACTGGATTCCAGTACGGTGCTCATGGCGAACAAGCTATGAACAGCGCGGCAGCTCGCAACCCTTTAGTCGTGGACTGGAAGCAGACTGGGGACCAGAGGGCCAAAACGTTGGAATCCAGGCAGGAAAGCTATGCCGTGAATGTATCTGATTTCTCCGATCTCAAAACCGTCCGTGAAGGCAGTTCAGTCCCCAGTGGTGCCAGTAGTGGCCGGACAGATCGGCCCAAATTAGATCATTGAGCGGAACCATCTGCTTCGCTTTCGGGGAGTTCCTTTACACAATCAACTCCTTAATCACCCGGCTCTTCTCCACGCCTGTTAGTTTCTGATCGAGGCCCTGGTGTTTGAAGGTGAACTTCTCGTGGTTGAAGCCGAGCAAATGCAGGACGGTGGCGTGGAAGTCGTGAATGTGGACGGGGTCCTTGACGATGTTGTAGGAGAAGTCGTCGGTTTCGCCATAGATGGCGCCCGGGCGGGACCCGCCGCCGGCCATCCACATGGTGAAGCAGCGGGGGTGGTGGTCGCGGCCGTAATTGGTTTTGCTGACGCCGCCCTGACTGTAAATGGTGCGGCCGAATTCTCCGCCCCAGATGACGAGGGTGTCGTCGTACATGCCGCGCTGCTTGAGGTCCTGGATGAGGCCCCAGCAAGGCTGGTCGGTGTCGGCGGTTTGGTCAGGCATGCGTTTGGCGATATTGCCGTGGTGGTCCCAGTTGTTGTGATAGATCTGCACGAAACGCACGCCACGCTC
>JAYUWQ010000279.1:0-4808 GCA_043753485.1 bacterium | reverse complement strand
CTTCGACGAGGCAGAGGACTTCGCCGCACAGGTAGAGCGAGCCGCAGAGCAGGCGTCGCGGGCCATTGTCGTCTTCGGAGATGGCTTCCTTCCGACTGGATGATTCCCGGCAAGGGATTCCGGGCACGGTTTCCTGCCAGGTTTTTGCCAAAGCAGCCGCCGGGATGGCACGGGGGGAATCGACGGTGACAAAGGTCACGACCGAAACGATCGGGGCAAGCAGTGGCAGGGAGATGGCGTGGTCCTTGCCTTCCACCGCACCGAAGATGAGGTGCGCTTTTTCCGCGCCGAACTGCTGCTGCCAGGTGGCGACGAGCCTCGCGATACTGTGAGGATTGTGTGCGCCGTCGATGATGAGGCGACTGCCCCGCAAACTTTGGAAACGCGCCGGCCAGTCCGTATTGGCCAGTCCGGATGCGATGGCAGGAGGTTTGGGCAGGCAACCGGCAGCTTCCAGCGCTGCGAGGGCGAGGGCGGCGTTCCATTGCTGGTGTTCCCCCGCCAGCGGGAGTGGAGTGGTGGTCCACGGTTCGCTGACAAAAGTAAGGGTGGTGCCGGCCGCGGCCGCCGCAGCCCGCAGGACGGCCTCGGCTTCAGGGTGCTGGGGAGCGCTGACCACGGGCACGCCGGGCTTGATGATGCCGGCTTTTTCGGTCGCGATCCTGGCGATGGTATCGCCCAGCCATTGCTGGTGATCCATGGCGATGGGAGTGATGACGCTGACCACCGGCTTCACCGCATTGGTGGAATCGAGGCGGCCTCCCATCCCGGTTTCGAGGACCACCCGTTCGGCGCCGGCGCGGTCAAACCAATCGAGGGCGAGCGCGAGGGTGAGTTCAAAAAAAGTAGGGTGCGGCTGCCAATCGTTGACCAACTGCCGCACGACGGTGAGGCTGTCCGCGATTTCGGATTCCGGCATCATGACGCCGCCCACCTGGATGCGTTCGCGGAACTGGACAAGGTGTGGCGAGGTGAACAGGGCCGTGCGTTCGCCCCCGGCGCGGAGCACGCTTTCCATGAAGGCGCAGGTGCTGCCCTTGCCGTTGGTCCCGGCCACATGGAGAAACTGCTGCCCGGTGCCGGGCAGTTGCAGGGCTTTGAGCAGCTTGCGGGTGTTCTCCAGTCCTGGCTTGATGCCGAACTGCTGCACGCTGTAAAGCCAATCGAGCGCCTGCCCGTAATCCATGATCGATCAGGCAGCGCTGGTTTGGCGGCCGGGCATCAGATAGTCGAGGAATTGCCCGAGGGTATCCCGCAGTTCCTTGCGGGGCACAATCCGGTCGATCAACCCATGGGCGAGCATGAATTCAGCGGTCTGGAAACCGGGGGGCAACTTCTGGTGGGTGGTTTCCTTGATGACGACGGGACCGGCGAAACCGATCACGGTGCCGGGTTCGGCCAGATTGATATCGCCGAGGGTGGCGAAGCTGGCGGTGGTGCCGCCAAAGGTCGGATGGGTCAGGACGGAGATGAACGGGAGATTGGCCTGATGATGCAGGGCCAGCGCTCCGCTGGTTTTGGCCATCTGCATGAGACTCAGGATGCCCTCGTGCATCCGCGCGCCCCCCGAGGCGGCGACGATGATGAGGCCGCGCTTTTCACGGGTGGCGGTCTCAATGGCGCGGGTGATTTTTTCTCCGACCACGCTGCCCATGCTGGCGCCTTGGAAGCGGAAGTCCATCACGCCCAGGGCGACAGGATGGCCGTGCAGTTTGCCGCGCCCGGTGACGACGGCTTCGTTGAGGCCGGTCTTTTTGATGCTGGCGGCAACTTTTTCGGCGTAGGCTTTGAATTCGAGCGGGTTCAGGCTGCGCAGGTTTTCATCCATGGGCTGCCAGGTTCCCCCGTCGATGATGGACGCGATCCGGGTATCCGAGTCCATCGGGTTGTGGTGCCCGCATTTTGGACAAGTGCGGAGGTTTTCCACCAGATCAATTTCGTGCAGCATGGCTTTGCACGACGGGCACTTGTGCCATTGGCCTTCCGGCATATCGGACTTCTTCGCGCCAAAGGCGGCGACGGTCAGTTTTTTGAAAAAGGACATGGCGTAAAAGGGGTTGTTACACCGGCATCAACGTCCCGTTTGAAGCCCGAATCAAGCTTAAGTCTGCAAGCAACACGTCGCCCAAAAAGAAGGGTCCGTCCCATAGGACGGACCCTTTATTCGACAAACTAATGACGTGGGGGGATCAGCGGGAGAAGTGGAAGCTGATCCCGCTGCGTCCGCGGCTGTAGCCGCGACCGCGGTCATAATCGCAGCGATCTCGCCCGCCTCGGTATCCGCCGTGTCCGTAGCCGCCACCATCTCCATAGCCGCCACCATCTCCATAGCCGCCGCCGTGTCCGCTGTAGCCGCCATCTCCATAGCCGCCGCGGGAGGTCTGCACCCAGCGATAGACAGGCCGGCCGCAGTGGTCGCGGCCTACGCAGGAGTAGGTCCAGTAGATCGGGCGGCCGCAATGATCGTAGGAAACGCGGGTGCGTTCGCCCCTGTCATGGCCGGCGCTGGCGGTGGTGGGGGTGAGGGCGGCGAGGCTGACAAAAGCGGCGCAGAGGAGGCTGAACAGTTTCATGGGGGTGGTCGGGCGTTAGTCGGTTGTTTGATTGGGGGAACCGCCGTGGCAGCGACCCCGCTGCTCATTGATTCCGCTTTCTCTGACGGCCGGGCGGGTCCCGTATTCATGTGCGGCGAATTTTTTTTGATGCTTTCCAGCCGGATCATCCAGGCACGGGAATGCTTCTGACTATCAGTTAACTGGGAGCCGCTCCCGGCCGGACACGGGCTGGCTCAGCCGGTCACTTTTTCTGCTCCAGGAGCCACTTGTAGAGTTCCGGGTTGGCGTAGGTCCGGGTCCACGAGTCATGGGTGACGCCTTCGTAGAGGGTAAAGCGGATGTTGCCGTCCACCTTTTTGAGCGCCTCCACCATATCAATGGAGCGCTGCACCGGCACCGCTTCATCCTTGTCACCATGAAAGGCCCAGATGGGCACCGCCTTGAAACGGGACACCGTCACGGGATCGCCGGCGCCGCAGATGGGGACGGCGGCGGCCATCAAACCGGGATGTTCCTTGAGCAGATTCCACGTCGCAAAACCGCCCATGCTGATGCCGGTGACATAAATGCGTTTGGGGTCCACCGGCTGGGAGGCCATGGTCTGGTCGATCAGGTCCTTCACTGCCACGGTATCCCACCAGCGGCCGGTGGGGCATTGGGGGGCGATCATGAGGAAGGATTCCAGTTCAGTTGAATTCCCCGCCAACCTGGGTGGGCCGTGCTTTTTGACCAGCTCGAGGTCGGAGCCACGCTCCCCGGCTCCATGCAGGAAGACCAGCAGCGGCCAGCCTGCCTGGGGTTTTTCCCCTTTGGGCAGGTAAGTCCAGTAGCCCAGCTTGGCCGGAGTGCCTTGATCGCTCTTCACGTCAGCGCTGGATTTGGTCAGGGTGCCGGGCACCGGCGTTTCTCCTTTAAGCGGGGCAATCATGAAGGCACAAATCGACAGGGTGGCGGGGAGCAGACGGCAGCACATTCGGGGATCTTCCGGGAAAAACTGGCGTTTGGCGAGACCTAAAATCGGCCTGCGAAAGCCGGGGCCGGACGTTGACAGCACCGCGCAGCGCCGTTTTATATGCAGCGCATGACTTTCCGATCCCTTCTCCGTCTCCTGCCCGTGCTCGCCGTGGTGGCGCTTCCTGCCTGTGCCTCGAAGCCACAAGGATTCACCAAGGTAAAAATCTACCGGTTGAACCCGGACGCCCGCATCACGGCGGTGGACCCCAGTATCCCTTTTGAACAGCAGTATCTGCTTCATGGAGCCGTCACCAAGGTGGATCGTGATGCCCGCAAAGGAAACTACTACACCTTTTTCTGGAAGGCGGACGACCGGACCCAGCCGGTTAAACTACGCTTTGAATACCGGCAATCCGTGACCCGTTCGGCCGTCAAACGCCAGGAAGTCGAAATTGCCGACGTCAACCGGAACAACGTGACCCGGCTTCAGGTGACTGGTGAGGAATATCTGTCCTCCGGCAAAGTGCTGGCCTGGCGGGCGGTGCTGCTGCAGGGTGGCAAGGAAATCGGATCCACCCAGTCCTTCATGTGGCATTAGCCGATTCCGGCCGCCCGGCTGCGGCGGGGAGGCATTATCTGGTGCTGCATCTGGTGGTGCTCATCTGGGGAATCACGGCGGTTCTGGGCAAGCTGATCACGCTGGATCCGGCAGTGCTCACCGCATGGCGCACCGGCATTGCGGCGGTGGCGCTGGGAATGCTGATCCTGATCCGGAAGGAAAGGTGGCCGGCACGCCGGGACCTGGGTGTGATGTTGGCCACCGGGCTGCTGATCGGAGCGCACTGGTTTTTGTTTTTCCTCAGCGGCCGGCTGGGCACCGTGAGTGGCAGCCTCGCGGGCGCGGCTACCCTGGCGTTATGGGTGGCGCTGCTGGAGCCGCTGATGCTGGCCGGCCGGCGCTGGAGCTGGGGGGAGGGCTTCCTCGCGGTGGGGGTGGCGGCCGGGGTGATGATCATTCAATTCAGCGACCATGGCCTGCTGACCGGTATCCTCGCTGCCGGCGTGGCGGCGGTGTTTTCCATCATCAACGGCCAGTTGGTGCAGCGGCACTCCGCCTTGGTGATTACCGGGGTGGAAATGACCAGCGCCAGTGCACTGTGCGCCGTGGGGGCGTGGCTGTTTCCTCCGGCAGGAGGTTTGGTCTGTTGGCCCTCGGCTGCGGATTGGCCGTGGGTGCTGGTTCTCGCGCTGGTCTGCACGGTTTTCGCCTACTCCGCCTGTGTGTGGGTGCAGCGCCGG
>JAYUWQ010000278.1:0-1973 GCA_043753485.1 bacterium | reverse complement strand
CCGGTGCCGTGGTAGTCGCTCATCTTCCCGCCGTTCGTCAGGATGAAATTGCAGCCTTTGGCGGTGTCCATGCTGCTGCCGCCGCCGAGGCCGATCAGGAGATCCGCCCGGTGTTCCCGGGCGCTGGCCACGCAGGCGTCCACCGTGTCCGTGGTGGGATTTTCCTCCACGCCCATGAAGGCACTCCACTCCACGCCCGCAGCATTGAGGCTTTCCAGCACATGATCCAGGTGACCCGCCTCGGCGATGCCGCGGTCAGTAACCACCATGACCCGATGGGAACCGAGGCTTCTGGCGAAAATCCCGGTGCGCTGCACCGTTCCTCTGCCAAACACCACCCGGGTCCCCGGTGTATGGGAGAAATCGGCCACGAAGTCAGGAAAAGGCCCGCCCGGGAGCGTGGCCAGCAGTTGGTGGATCAGGGGGGAATCAGGCATGTCGGGGGATCATGCACCCAACGTGCCGGAGCGGGGAATTCAAACAGTTTTCCATCCTGTCCCTCTGAATTTCCGCCACACGTCTTTGCCCGCAGGCCCCCCGGCAATCCCCCTCCGGGGCCTCAGCCAAGCGCAGCACCATCGCGCTGGCCCCGGCGTGCGGCTGCCGGGCTTTGGGGTTTCCGGATTACCCTCTGTCCGGGGGAAGCCAAAGCCATCAGTGTTGACGGCGGCAGATTCGCCGGCCCTCCACCAAGTGCTAGAGAGACGAATCTGGTGAATGCGAACCCTTCAATTGCTGCTCTGTCTTCGTCAGAAATGATTGCAGCGCAGTCTCGGCGTCGATCTCCATTCGCCCGGCGAGCACAATCAGCCACCAGATGCACTCACCAAGTTTATGCTCCAAGTCATGCCCCTTCCCGTTCTCTACAGGCCAGCGGTCCTGATGTGCCATCGTAAGCCGGCCGACCAAACCAGCGTCGGTCAGGAAGGCCAGAGCATCTTCTTCTGTCGTCCATTTGCTGCCATGATGCTGCAACTCCAGACTATGATAGAGACCCCGGATCTTCTGCGACCTCGAAACGGCTTCGCTAAAAGACATTTCCTTCATGAGATGGATGGAGTGATCCTTTTCTGCCGCCCGGCCCGGACCAGGCGGCGGCGAACGGGAAGTGTCCGTTGCCTGCATCCGTTTCGTTCGCCTTGGGTTGGCAGGTGAATGTTCATGAAGTGATGGCTAGAGGTACCCTTCAGACGGGGCTCTTATCCAGTAGATAAACACATCTGCTCCTGTGACCTCAATGAAAATGTCGTCCGACTGGAGGTCGAGCTGAGTCAGTCTGTCGGAGGGAACCGATCTCTGAGGGTTCCACCACGATGGCAGATGAGTCGCCCAGGCAGGAAGAGACTTGGGTACGCCTGCCGCCACACTGCGGAGATGCGGGGAAAGCTGCGCATCTGCAACCCTCGCCCGGTAAAACACAAAGTATCCCCAGGGGTCCCGTCCGACGAGCGAAGGGTCCTGCCACTCAACGCGCTGGATGCCAACCGGCTCGATCAAAAGAGAAACGGGACAAAGCCAGACATCACTCGACAGCATTTTGCGGTCCAGACGATCCGGCGAACTGACAACCCACTTCCGGGACAGAATCTGGGGCCCATGCTCAGCGAGCAGGTAATGCCATGCAGCAGCACCGATCACGACGAAGCAAATCATCCCCGTGCAAATCCCCGCGAAAATGGCTTTAGGGCGGGTCATGGCGCTTTATTGGGTGGGCGAACGTGAGGTGGGGCACCACCGGCTACCGGGAGCGCCACACCGCAACAGGGTCAAGGGTTGTAGTCAAGAGGGTCATTGCGACTCAGGGCGGGCAGTCGGTGGTCCACCACCGTCTTGTTCGCCCTTGGTAGTTTGATACTGGTCATGTGTGTGTTGGATAAACGGACAACCCAAGCAACCATAAGCGGAGCCGGGTGCCGATAGCTGGAACGGTGCCCCCAAGCTCCTCAGAAGTGACTGTGAAATACTCCGGGCCT
>JAYUWQ010000277.1:0-4824 GCA_043753485.1 bacterium | reverse complement strand
CGGGATGACCGCCGCCGGTAAATTGGCTATGGTTCTTTGCCAGGGACTTCCGGAGTGCAGGAGATTTCCAGAAAGGCGTCAGGGTGTTTCAGATTCAGGCGGAGGCGGTAGGTTTTTCCCGGAAGGGCAGCGACGGTGAAGGGTGTTTCGCGTTGGGTGAAGGCGGGGGCAAGGACCTTATTGTCCGTCAGGACGATTTCCTCCTGCATCCCAAGGGCATTCCTGCCTTTGGTGATGATGGGACTGAACGCTTCGCCGGCATTCTGGATGAAACCATCGAACGTAGTTTCCCGGAAAGTTCCCGACACCATCAGCAAGGCGCCATCCTGCCGCACCGTGACCTGGCTGGCTTCCCATCCGATGTTTCTGAACTTGAATTCCTGCGGGGTCGTGG
Source organism: bacterium (assembly GCA_043753485.1). Classification (GTDB taxonomy): domain Bacteria; phylum Verrucomicrobiota; class Verrucomicrobiia; order Verrucomicrobiales; family V1-33; genus CAIZWU01. The sequence continues at coordinate 4,430 of JAYUWQ010000277.1, read as the reverse complement.
GTGTGACCGGAAAGCTGCCTCCGCCCGCTGCTGGTGGAGGAGTAAATGGAGCCAAGTCGGGAAGATTGAAACGGGTTGGATAGGGGAATTCACGAATGCTTTCCAAGTTCCCTACTTGCCCACGCCGCAGAGTCAGCGTTTGAGGGAAGGTCCGCAGATTGGAGGTTTCCAGGCAGGGAACATTGAGATCAGTGCCTGCCAAATCGATCACTCGGCATTTGACGATAAATCGTTTGGCCGTGGCGGGATCGGCCGCGAAGAGTTTTTTCAGTTCCATAATATCATTCGGCCTATTGGGCGTCCGGGCGCCCGGCAGATTCATATCGTTGGGATCGCGGGATTCGCGTTGCACGCTGCTGCAGCCGATGAAGCCGGCAGTGAGGAAGCTCAGGCCAATCCCCGCGGCGGCGAAGCGGGCGGGGGATTGGCGGGCGGACTTTTTGCCGAGGAGATGGCGGATGCGGAATTCGAGGGTCGAGGAATGGGCCATGGCGGAGACGAGCGGGGTGAGAGTGGTGAATTGACAGGAGCGGGCGACTGAAAGCAGGGTGGCGGCGTAGTGGTCGGGAGGGGTGCCGGACGACAGGACGTCGGCATCGGCGGCCAGCTCCTCATCGCGCCGGCTGCGGGCGACGGCGATCCAGACAAGAGGATTCAGCCAGTGGATGGTCAGGGTGATGGCCCGTACCCAGGCGTGCCCTGGATCACCCCGGCGGACATGGGCGAGTTCGTGACGGAGCACGAGGGTGCGGGTTTCCTGATCCCAGTCCTGACAACAGGCAGGCAGGAGCAGGGCGGGCCGGAAACAGCCGGCCACACAGGGGCCGGGCACTTCAGGATTGACCAGCAGGCGCGGGATGCGCCGCATGGATTGGCGTTGGCACTCTGCGGTGAGGATGTTTTGCCAGGCGGGGTCGGTCAGCGGCACGGCGTGCCGGATCCAGCGGCGGGCGGTGCGGAAGCCGGTGATCAGCCACAGGGCCAGGCCCGCCGTGCCTCCCAGCCAGAGGAGAGCCAACCAATCCTGCCACGGCCAGACGCTCGCGGAAGCTGAGGAGGGTTTCTTGACTTCGGAGGTCGGAGTGCCGCTGGGTGCGCGGACTGGATTTTCTGTAAGGCCCGGATGGGCAGTGGCAGGTGGGGAGGTTTGGGTGGCCGGGACCGGCCGAGGCAGCGTCCATGTCCACAGGGCAGGTAACAGGCTGGCGGCGCTGAGGAGGAGCAAGGTGGTGAGAACGAGCCGCCAGGAAAGCCCGGCACGCGGCAGCACCCATCGCACCAGGCCGCACAGGGCCAGCCAGGCGGACCCTTTGGCCAGGAGAAGCAAGAGACCCTGTAGCATGTCACTGCTTTGCCCTATCATGGGGATTCCTCCTTTTTGGTTTTGGCGATCATCTCCTCCAGATGGGCGATTTCTTTCGGGCTCAGGGTCTGATCGCGCAGGGAAAGCAGACCGGAAACAGCGTTGGCGACGGACCCGTCAAAAAATGTCCTGACGAGACGGCGCAGGGCGGATTCCGCGGCGACGGTGCGCTGGCGGGCCGGTCGGTAGCGGTGGGCGCGGTCTCCAGGGGTGCAGAGGAGCTGCCCTTTTTTCACGAGCAGGGTGAGGAGGGTGCGCACGGTCGAATAGCTGGGCGCGTCCGGTAATTCACCAAGGATCTCCCGGGCGGTCGCTTCCCGGCGGCGGTAGATCACATCCATCAATTGCCGTTCCCTCCGCGTCAGGGGAGTATCGTCGGGTGGAGTCCGGCGTTGAGCAGGCATGTGCGAATTTTTTCGCATATCCCGCGGAATGTCAAGACTGGTCTGCTAATTTTTTCGCAGCTGCCTTGTGCCTTCCTCCATGCAGCCCGCAGTGGAACGGTGATGAGGTGTTTTCCGGCAACTCCCGCGTCCGGCTAGCGCAGGGTCAGTTCCCGGAAGGTCGTTTCGATATCGATCATCAGGTTGATGACGGACTCCACGCCCGATTGGAGGATCTGTTCCCCGTTTTCGGCGGTGGCTTTGGTGGCGTCGCCCCAGGTGCCGGTTTTGGACATGCGGTAGACGCTGCCGGGGGAGGAGAAAAAGTAGGCGGTGTGCAGGGCGGGGGATTTGGTGATGGTGTCCGGGAAATTGGGGAACTCAGCATTGGCCAGGGACATGTCCACGAGGCCGGGATTGATGGCGAGCAGCATGGAGACTTCGCCTTCGCCCGCATGCAGGCCCTTGCCTTGTTCCGTCATCCTGGCCCACTGCTCCGGCGCCATGCCGTCCCAGTAATTGAAGGGGAACGCCTTGGCCCCCTCCGGCATCTTTTCGGCAGCCTGAGCGCAGGCGTAGGCCAGGGCATAGGTGTTATCGTAGTGGCCGTTGAGAAACACGATGCGTTTGAATCCAGCTTTGGCAAAGGAGAGGGCCAGTTCTCGGACCACGGCCATGAAGGTTTCGATGCTCAGGCTGAACTCGCTGGTGAATCCCCGGTGCGGGTAGGACAGGGTGTAAGGCAAGGCGGGAGCCACGAGGGCATTGCCTGATTTTTCGCAGACGCGGCGGGCGATTTCCTGCGGAATGAGCACATCGGTGCCAACCGGTGAATGCGGTCCGTGCTGTTCGGTCGCTCCCACCGGGATGTAAATCGTGTGGTGGGCCTTGAGGAATTCCTCAATTTCCAAGTTGGTATTTTCGGCAAGGAAGACGGATTTTTGTTTCATAAGCAGGGGTTCATTCTGGGGGCTCGACGCCCGGGATAAGTGGCTGGAGCCGGGGGGACGGGTTGTAGGATCAATGGGTCACCTGGAGGCGCAGGTACTGGCGCTCGCTGGTCAGGGGAAGGCTGGCTTCGATGACGCGGGTTTGACCATCATCCGAGAGGGTAGTCAGGCTGGCTGGGGCGGTGACCCACGTGCCGAGGTCGGACGAGGATTGGATGATCACGGACACATCGGTCGCTGACAGATTGAGGCGATAGGTCAGTTTCAGGGTGTTGCCGGTGGTCGTCGGGAAGGGAATATGGGCGGCGAGATCGGTTTTTGGATCACTGTTCAGGGCGTATTCCACGAGATTGGAAAGACCGTCCTGATCAAAGTCGGCCAGGTCTCCCGCGATGGCAGGATTGCTGGCATCGGCCCCGAATTGGGTAGTGCGCCAGCTTTCGATGGGAGTGCCGGTCACGTTCACCGTGGTGTCATCGAAGGTTGTGATCTGACTGTCGCTGGCGGTGAGCCGGAGGGTGTAGAGACCAGCCGAAGACAGGGTGATTCCGGTGTCGGGAGTATTGGGATTGGCGAAGTTGGCCGCGCCGGGGCCATCGAAGGTGCTCCAGGTGGTGGTGAGGCTGACCGGCAGCGGCAGGCCATCGTCCGTGAGGCTGGCGTCGAGGGCAAAAGGCCCGATGCCACCCAGGGCGGCGCCGGCATTGACGAGCGGGCCGGCATTGGCCACGCCGACGTAGTTCAGGATCTTCACGTTATCGACCACGACCGGAGCCGTGGTGGTCCCGGTGGAACTGCCACTGGCGGACGCAATGCCGATATAGGCAGCAGAGCTCATGGCGACGGTCTGATTGCCCTGCTGGGTCCAGGCGCCGGGATTGCCGCTGACATCCGGGGCGGTTTCTCCCAGGAAGGTATTTCCACTGCGGCGGAGCCGGACCCAGCAGGGGAAGGTGCCGGTGCCGCTGCTGTTGAGGGAGGCGGCATCGGTGGCGGCGCGGGAGATGAAGCGCGTGGACGGGGTTTTGGTGATGCCGAGGAAGACGTGGGGACTGCCGCCGTCGGTCAGACTTTCGCGGAGCATGATGCCGGAGCGGTTATCCGAGGTGGTGGTGCCACCGGTGCCGATACTGACAATACGCGCCACCACGGTGCAGTTTCCGGTGATGGCCTGCTGCAGGAACAGGAACTGATCGGCAGTGCCGGTGCTGGGAATGCTGGTGCCTCCGGCGGTGATGTTGTAGGTGCTGGTGGAGGGGTTGAAGGTGAATCCCGCCGCGGCTGGAGTATTGCCAAAACGGGTGGCGGTGGGACTGAACGGCATGGGTGGGGCGATCGCGGAGCCGACCGCGACCGCGATGTCCGTGCCGGCTTCGGTGCCATGGGTGGCGCTGGCGCGGAGGACATAGGTGCCCGGCAGAGGGAAGGTGATGCCGGTGCTGCGGCTGGACGGGGCTTCAATGGTGGCGGCACCCGGGCCGCTGACCTGGGTCCAGGCCACCGGCATCTGGATGGTGCCGGTAGGAACTTCCCGCGAGGCAGTCACTTCGGCAAAGAGACCCACCCCTGCAGGAATCGAGATTGCCGGGATGGTAGGGGAAACGAGGGTTACGACAGGCGGCAGATCGTCGTCCAGAATAGTGAGAGACGCCTGGTTGTTCAGACTGATTTCGTAGTCGGGATCCGGCGTGAGCGTCAGGATGATTGTTTTATCCGCTTCTTCGGTGGTGTCCA
>JAYUWQ010000276.1:0-4827 GCA_043753485.1 bacterium | reverse complement strand
GTTCCCCGCAGATGACTTCGAAGATCTCGATGCGGCCGAGTCCGGGCACAATCATCCCCAACTGCCGTGCGGCCACAGGCTTGATATGATCCGCATTGAGATAGGTGCCGGAGCCTGCCCGCCGTTCCACCAGGCCTTCGCGTTCGAGGGTGCGGAGGGCCTGGGCCGCGGTCGGCCGGGACACACCGAAACGCTTCACCATCTGCGCTTCGCTGGGCAGCCGGCCGGCGGAACCGTATTTCCCCGAGGTAATTTCCTCCCGGATTTGATTGGCAATCTCGAAGTGTTTGGCGTTTGTCACAGGCATGGGGAATTGGTAATGACCGCTTAATTCACAGATCATGAGGGGAAGCTGCCCATCACGTCAATTTCGGATTGCCCTCGGCCCTCACCGAATCGCTTCATCGGCCTGTTCAACAAGGGCCAAGCCGGCTTGGGGGGCGTTACATCCATCCACGCTGAGGCCGCGCCTGTGGACGGCTTCCTGGAGGTGGGGACTCCCAGTCACGGGGTAATCTGGCTGGACCGCCGCGCATGCCGTAAAAACTGAAATCCCCCAGGAAGGGTATTTTAAAAATCACAGCGTGCCCGGCCTCCGATCGGTTATTCACCCCTCCCGCCATCAGGTTGTGCCCTCACATGTTACGCAGGGAACTGCCCCGCTCCCTTTTGCCTTCGCTGGCCCCCACCGTAGGTGAATCTTGAAAAGCGGGTTTTTTCCCTGAAAATTACCGCCAACTGAGCCCCGGTAACCTGCGCTGGCCACCGCCAAACGGGCCAGCCGGAGACCTTACAGCCTTCTATTCTGTAATGACATCTTTCTTCAGGGCAGGGGTGCCGGTTCTTGCGGAATCGGAGCCGGGGCATCACGCTGATGTCCCTATTTTATGAATCCGCGTCTTTTTCTCTGGTCTGTCGTCTCCGCGCTCGCGGGTTTTCTTTTCGGCTTCGACACCGTCGTGATCTCCGGGGCGGAAAAAACGATTCAGGCCTTGTGGGGGCTGAGCCCGGCGATGCACGGACTCGCCATTGGTGCTGCGCTTTGGGGCACGGTGCTCGGTTCGCTGGTCGGGAGTTGGCCCACCGACCGCTTCGGACGGAAGCAGACGTTGTGGTGGATCGGGATCTTTTTCCTGGTCGGCTCGCTGTGGTCGGCTTTTGCGAACGATGTCTGGTCTTTCATGAGCGCCCGATTCCTCGGCGGCATCGCCATTGGAGTCTCCACCGTGGCGGCCCCGCTTTACATCTCGGAGATTTCCCCACCGGAAAGCCGCGGGCGGCTCGCGGGAATGTTCCAGTTCAATATCGTCTTCGGCATTCTTGTCGCGTTCCTATCCAACTTTCTGTTGGCCCGCATGGGCACGGACGCCTGGCGCTGGATGCTGGGGATCATGGCGGTGCCCTCGGTGATCTACACCCTGGCCTGCCTCATCATTCCGGAAAGCCCGCGCTGGTTGTTTTCCCGCAAAGGCGACCGCGCCGGCGGCCTCGCGGTGTTGAAGCTGATCAACCCGGCCGCAACCCCCGCCGAGCTGGAAGCCAGCGCCGATGCCATGACGGCCGCGGACCAGCGAGCCGGCTCCGCCCAGAGCTTCTGGCGGCGCGGAATGCGCACGCCGATCCTGATCGCGTTCTTCGTCGCCTTCTTCAATCAGCTCTCCGGCATCAACGCCATTCTCTATTTCGCGCCCCGTATCTTCGAACTCACGGGTCTTGGTCAAAAAGCCGCGCTGCTGCAATCCGTCGGCATCGGCCTGACGAACCTCATTTTCACCTTTGTGGGGCTGCGGCTGATCGACCGGCTCGGGCGGCGCACGTTGCTTTACATCGGATCATTTGGTTATATTGGCTCGCTCGGACTTTGCGCCTGGGCATTTTTCACGGAACATTTCGCCATCGTGCCCGCCTGCATTTTTGCCTTCATCGCGGCCCACGCAATCGGTCAGGGCGCCGTGATCTGGGTTTTGATCTCGGAAATTTTCCCGGACAAATTCCGTGCCATGGGCCAGTCGCTCGGCAGCTTCACCCATTGGATTTTCGCCGCGCTGCTCACCACCTTCTTTCCAAAGATGGTCACGGCTTTCCCCGCCGGTTACGTCTTCCTGTTCTTCTGCTTCATGATGGTGCTGCAACTGCTCTGGGTGAAGCTGATGGTGCCTGAAACCAAGGGCCGCAGTCTGGAGGAAATCCAAAGCGACCTGCGCATCTCATGAGCAAACCCGCGATTCTTTCCTGCGGCGAAGTGTTGTGGGACCTGTTTCCGGACGGTCCGCGCTTCGGCGGTGCGCCGGCGAATTTCGCCTGTCATGCCGCGGTTCTCGGCGGCGGGGTTTCCCTCCTCAGCGCGGTGGGGGAAGATGTCCGTGGCGGGGATGCCTACAGCATTCTCCAGAGTTTTGGCATTGATACCAGTCTGATCCAAATGACCTTCGACGCCCCCACCGGGAGCGTGGGAGTCAGTCTGGATGCGGCGGGCAAACCCACTTTTGATATCAAAGCAGACTCCGCCTGGGACCGTATCGCGTGGAATGCAATCCTGGCTTCACGGATCGACGGGATGGACGCCATTTATTTCGGCACCCTCGGCCAGCGGAGCGGAATCTCCCGCGCCACCATTCAGCGGGTGCTGGGTCTCGCGAAAGCCAAGGGCCTGCTCCGCGTGCTGGATGTTAATTTGCGCCCGCCGTTTTTCGACGCGGCGCTCATCCGTGAATCGCTGGCGCTGGCCAGCGTGCTGAAGCTCAGCGATGACGAGCTGCCTGAAGTCGCTGCCGCCTGCGGCACCGCTATGGCTGACAATCCTGAGAACACCCTCCGCACCCTGCTCCTGCACCATCAGCTGGACCTCGTCGCCATGACGCGCGGCGCGGACGGAGCGCTCCTCGTTTCCGCAACGGAGACTGTCTATCAACCCGGCATCCCGGTCCTCGTCCGCGACACCGTTGGCGCAGGGGATTCCTTCACCGCCGCTCTCACGATGGGCCTGCTGCGCGACGACCCACTTTCCGTTATCGCCCTGGCCGCCTGCGCGACCGCCTCCGCAGTCTGTGCCCAATCCGGCGCGGTACCGGAATTCGCCACCCCACCTCTTTAACTAAACCCCTCAAACCCCTATCTGCCTCACATGAAATCCCTTACCGTAATGATCGCCGGCGTAACCTTCGCCGCCTCCCTTCACGCCGCTGAACCCATCGTCATCGCGGACTTCGAAGGCGCGGATTATAGGGCGTGGAAAACTACCGGAAGCGCTTTTGCCACCGGCCCGGCCCGGGGCGCCCTGCCCGGCCAGATGCCTGTGGAAGGCTTCCTTGGCAAAGGTTTGGTGAACTCCTTCCACGGCGGCGATCCTGCGACCGGCACGCTCACTTCGCCGGTGTTCCGGATCGATCGAAAGTTCATCACCTTCCTTATCGGCGGCGGCGGCTGGCCGGACGAAACCTGTCTGAATCTGATCGTGGATGGCAAAAAAGTGCGCACCGCGACCGGACCGAATACCGCCCCCGGCGGCAGTGAGCGGCTGGAGCCGGCGGCTTGGGACGTGACAGAGTTTCTCGGACGGGAGGCGATCCTGACAGTAGTGGATGAGCGGAAAGACGGCTGGGGCCACCTCAATCTGGATCAGATTGTGCAAACCGATGATCGCGGCAGCATCGCGCTCGCCGCCCCCCTGACGGAACGCACCCGGGACCTGCGCATCACGGCGGATTTTCTCCAACTCCCCTTGGTTCACCGGAAAGACGGCAACCAGCCCGGCCTGGAAAAACTAACTATCGAAGCCGGCGGAAAGCTGCTCCGCTACATGCATGTGGAGTTCCCCAAAGCGGGGGCACCACCTGATTTCTGGTATTCCGCCGACTTGCGGGAATTCAAAGGCCGCGATATCACGCTGCGCTATAAATCGCGGGACGCCCGAGTGCTGGAGCGTTTGGCCTTCGGCGACAAGGAAATCATCGATCCCAAAGCCTACGAAACGCCGAACCGGCCGCGTTTCCATTTCAGCCCGCGCCTCGGCTGGATGAACGACATCAACGGCAGCTACTGGCAGGACGGACATTATCACGTCTTCTACCAGTTCAATCCCGCCACCACCAGCCGGGGTGCCGGATTTGATATGCACTGGGGACACAGTGTCAGCAAAGACCTCGTTAACTGGGAGGAATGGCCCGTCGCTCTGTTTCCGGATGCCACCGGGCAGTGTTATTCCGGCACCACCGTCATGCAGCAGCATCCGGTTCCAGGACTGAACGAAGACGTCAAACTGCCCGCTCCCGCGATGTTCTTCGCCGCCACCGGGCCATTTTCGCAACACCTCGCCACCACGCCGGATGGAGGCCGCACCTGGAAGCGGTTTGCCGGCAATCCCGTGGTGCCGAACAAAGGAGAAGGCGACCGCGATCCGAAGGTGATCTGGCACGAGGCTTCCCAAAATTATGTCATGGTGCTCTACGTCGGTGGTCCTGACACCTACCGGTTTCTGCGTTCCAAGGATCTCCAGCATTGGGAGGAAACCAGTTCATTGCCGAACTGGTTTGAGTGCCCCGAATTCATCCCCATGAAATCTGCCCTCACCGGTGAAGAGCTGATGCTGCTCTACGGCTGCTACCGCAGTCCGAAGGGCGACAAGGAGCCGTTCCATTCCAACTCCTGCTATCAACTCGGGCGGTTCGACGGCAAAACCTTCACCCCCGTCACCAGGCTGCGGAACGCCCACCTCGGTCCCAACTTCTACGCGGCCCTCATCTTCATGAACGAACCGAAAGGCCGCCCTGTCATGATGGGCTGGGCCCGTGACACCCGCTTCCCCGGCGAGAATTTCAATCAATGCGC
>JAYUWQ010000275.1:0-4829 GCA_043753485.1 bacterium | reverse complement strand
CCACTTTGCTGGTGACGCCGCCGGGCAACCGGTTGGCGAGGAGGCGGTTCTCGCACCATTCAAGCGCGGTGTCGTTGTCATCGAATGTCAGCAGATGGGTGGCAAATTGTTCCTTCAACTTGGCCTTCAGATAACGCCGCAATTGCGGGGCCCGCGCCAGATTGGTGAACAGCACCTGAATGCCGCGGCCATGCAGCTTGAGCAGCAGCTGGCAGAGCAGCCGGCTGGCACTTTCATTGACTGAAAGCACATGCTTGAGATCAAGCACCAGGGCTTCCAAACCAACGACCCCTGCCATGGCGTCGTGAACAACGACTTCAGCGGTCGACAGCACGAGATGTCCCTGAAGCTGATAGACATGGATCCCTCCGCCATGCTGGCGCAGAATCTGCGATTCCTCATCGGTGCGGACACGGCTGGAGTTGATCTCGGCGGCGGTGAATTTCAGCCGGATGACCGACCGGCTGGCGTGTGGGGTGTTGAGCAGGTGCAGGTCAAAGAACCGGGAAAGGTCCTCGCAAACCTTCAGGCCGCGGACGCTGTTGCCGCGCGGGTCGAGCGGCGGGGAGAACACCCCGATGCCCAACTGGCCGGGCAGCACCGCGATGATGCCGCCGGTCACGCCGCTCTTGGCCGGCATGCCAATACGGTACAGCCATTCCCCGGCGTAATCATACATCCCGCACGAGCCCATGACACTGAGGACACTCTCGACATATTCGCCGCGGAGCGCCCGCTGGCCAGTGAGCGGATTGATCCCATGATTGGCCAAGGTCGCGGCCATGACCGCCAGATTGCGGCAGGTGACCGAGACGGCGCATTGTTTGAAATACACATCGACCACCGGATCAGGGGGTTCGGTGAGGATATCGAAATTGCGCAACATGTGGCCAATGGCGCGATTGCGATGGCCGGTGTCGCTCTCCGACTGGTAGACTTGACTGTCGATCCCGAGGTCCTCGCCAGCATATAACGAAAACATGTCCATCATCCGCCTCAGCCTTGTGGCAGGGGTCGTGCCGGCAATGAGTCCCGCGGCGGCGATGGCACCGGCGTTGATCATGGGATTGCGGGGCCGCCCTGTCCCCGGTTCGAGGCTGATGGCGTTGAAGGCGTCGCCGGTTGGTTCCACCCCGATCTTCTTCAGCACATCCGTACGGGTGTTGTCCTCGAGCGCCAGTCCGTAGACAAATGGCTTGGAGATGGATTGGATGGAAAACCGGTGCTGCGAGTCCCCCACCTCGTAAATATGGCCTCCGGTCGTGACCAGACAGATCCCAAACCAGTCAGGATTGGCCTTGGCCAACTCGGGAATGTAAGTGGCCACGTTCCCCTCCCGCAGCCCGGCATACCGGGCGTGGGTTTCCTGGAGGTGGTCCAGAATGGGAGATGTCAGAGGGGCGGCAGGAGATAGGCTCATGCAAGGTTTACCGGCAAGCCACCTTGGCCTGCAAAAAGTTAATTTTAAGTTAAAGCAGCAACCGTGCCAAGGACTTGAATGTCTTGGAATGTCACCCGACAGGCGTTCATCGGTTCCCTCACCGCAGACACGGAACCCTATTGATCACGCCATTTTGACTACGGCGCCCCCCTTTCAATAACCTGGCCGGTTACTGTAGGGCTTTTTGACGACGTCGACCGGGCCTCCTCCGCCCTGGCTGTCGCTCAGTCCGGTGAAATTCCCATTCATCCCATCATTGAAATGGTGCGCGTCGGAAAACACACTCGTGCCGGCAGGATTGGACAGACGCACCCGGCTTCCCGGATCGATGGTCACGCTGGCCCCGGCGATATCCACCAGGTTGCCCCGCAGGGTGGTGGCGCCGACAAAACGAACGCCTCCGGCACCTTCGCCATAAAGCCGGATCAGATTGGAGGGGTTGGTGCCGTTGCCCAGGATGGCATTGCTAAGCAGGAGGGTTCCCCCGGTATCAAAGACCCGGGCTTTGATTTCCCGTGCGGCGATCGTCGAATTCATGAGCCGGACATCACCCCGTTGTGATAGCATGTTTACGATATCGGCATCCACGGATGATCCTTCAATCACCTCCAGATTGCCATTGATGGCCTCGATCCAGACCTGGGGATTGTCCAACTGCGCCAAGCGGTGCAGCTGGGAACTGTTCGCAATTTTCACTCCCTGCTGCGCCTGCAGGCGAATCGACCCGGACGCCGCCAGCCTGGCGGGTCCGGAAGTGGGCCCGCCCAAACGGATGTCCCGGCGGGAGGACAGTTTGATAGTGCTGGATTCGATGGTCGCTCCGGAGACATTGACATCCCGGCCGGCACCGGCCTCGAAAGTCCCTCCTGGCAGGCTGATCAGGGCCAAGGGGCTTCCTGTGATATTGACATCCGACGCCGGCCCGTCCGCAAACAATCCCACGTCCTGAGTGGTGCCGGTCAATTTGAAGCTGTCAAAGTTGATGGATCCCGAACTTGAGGCAAACATCAGGGCGTCGGTGTTGCTATCGAGGGTCCATTGGTCACCCGGCACCACTCCCGTTCCTGCAAAGGGAGGGGTCGCCGTAAAATTAAAATCGCCGGTCGCGCCCAGGATCAGATTGCGGGGCCCGCCGGCGGACTGCACCGAAGGGCCTCCGGAAATATAAAGTTCGTCGCCTTTCAGGACAAACCACGAGGCCCGCTTCGACAGGAGTTCATCGATCCCGGAAAAGGCCTGCGGATCATCAAACATGTAATCACCGAAAAGCCCATCCTGCCCGGGAAGGTAGGTCGCTCCAGGCAAAGGCACAAAACCGCCCGCGACACTGTTATAAGCGTTGGACAAGGAAAAGGTGTTGATCGTCGATTTGTTGTCGAAGACGGTCGTTTTTGGGATGTTGATGGGTTTGTTGGAGCCAGCCGCCAGTACTTTTGCCCCTTCAGACATTTTCTGCGCTGGAACCGCCTCCCCGCCCGGGGGCAGACCAATGGGGCCAGGGCCCACTCCGAGAACATGTTGACGTTCCCCCTGCGTCAGGGTCACGTTCCGGCCCCGGCCCTCGATTTGAAACGAGGTGTTCAACAGTTCTCCATCCATTTTCTTCTGCGCCTGGCCTTCCAGCGCTTCCTGCACCTGCTTTTTATTGCCGAGCGGGGTGAACTCTTCGTCGTTCAGCAATTTTGAAGTCTTCTGCAATCGGCCGAGATCCACCTGTACCGGCAGGGGAAGGCCGGTCTTGTCATCGGCCCTAGTGATCCACAAATCCCCAGCCGCAAGGGTCCTGAACTGACTGCGGCGCTCATTCAAAGAGACATCCACCTCCCCCTCGATAACGATGATTTTGATAAAGCCGTCGGGAGTAAACTCAACCAGCAGCGTGGTGCCGGTGACGGCCGCGGTCACCGCCGCCGTCCGCACCTTGGCCCCGCCCAATTGCTTGGGAACCTGCAGCAGAATCACGCCCTTCTCCAGATCGACGGTCCGGGTCGAGGGATCCATGCGGAAGACGGAATTGGCCCCCAGCCGGGTCAGCGTCTTGTCGGGAAACCGGAGTTCCGCCCGCGATTGCGCGCCCGTGGATACGGCCGTCCGGCCGCTGATCCGGTCACCCATTTTTGCGGGAACCGGGCTGGCTTCCACCGGCAGGATTTGCACATCGTTGATCACCCGGGTGAACTCCGCTTCGCTCAACGAGGCCGCAGAAGTGGCGCCGGCGGCCAGGCCGGACAGGCTGAGGATCAGTCTAAGTGGCGTCTTCATGATGGTTGTATTGTGTATTTTAAAACCGGATCCGGACCCCTGCCCCGCCACCCACATTGGCGGCTTCATAATCAAAAACATTCACATTCGATTCATTGATACTGAACGTGCCGGCCACATAGACATCCAGCCATTTGCGGGGCGACCAGGTGAGGTTTGCCCCCATCAGATTCAACGCATCGGAACGGTCCACTTTCTGGTAGTCAAACCAGGTGAAACGGTAGGAGGCTGAAAAAATCAGATCCCGCATGATCTTGTAGCTGTAGGAGAGGTCGGCAATGTATTCCGAGCGGTCCAATTGGTCGACATCAGTATCGAGATCCCAATCCCCCATCAGGTTCAGATGGAGGCTGTTACGGCGGTCAAACAGCACCGTTTTCTGAATGCCGGCCCGGATGGAAAAACTGTTCAGCACGTCCTGCCCGAAATTATCGTTGGTCATATGGCCATACCGCCCCTGCGCGAAGAGGATCGAATTCCAAAGCCGGGGTTCCACATAGATGAGGCCGAGGCTGGCCTCGAAAAACTCGTAGTCGAGCACATCAAATTCATCATACCGGTAAATCTGCTGGCTGATGGCCGCGTCGGCGTAGAGCCGGTTCCGCAGGCGCGGCTGGGCCCCAAGGCTGATCTGGGTGCCCCAGAACACATCATCCTCTCCGCCTTCGGAGAGGTTGGCCGGATTGTCGGTCCAGTAGGCAAAGGTGTCCAACTGTGCGCTGAGCCAGCGTTCGCGGGCCGAATCCTTCAGAATCAACTGCTGTCCGATATCATCATCGCCCGGCGACGCCGGGGCGAAGGCATTCTCGTCCTCCAGACCAAGGGCACCGGGACTCTGCGGTTCCAGCAGACTGGGAACCGCCAGGGGACGGACCCCTTCCCCCAGCCGGGTGGGATCCACCCGTTGGGACAAACCAGTGGCCAGAGTGATGGCAAGGATACCACTAGCCGGAAAGCAAAAAGATAAGCGTCTCATGGATCGGATGGATGGGTGCAAAATCACAGTAATAGAGCAGTAGTCAGGCCGCGACCAGATAAAACTTGCGTTACACTTCCGACACACTACCTGCCTTCTCAGATTCATAGAACAAAAGTATTGACGAGCCGGGGCGTGGGACGCAACTAC
>JAYUWQ010000274.1:0-13245 GCA_043753485.1 bacterium | reverse complement strand
GGTTGAGGTCGTAGGCGTAGGTGACCGTGATTTCGCAACCGGCGGGCCGGTTGGGCGGGACATCGAAAGTGATGCGTCCGATGACATCTACATATTTGGGGTCCAGGTCCTCACCCTGGGTGATTTCCACTTCGATGCTTTGTTCGTTGTCTTCGGAAGTGAGGTAGGTTTGGCTTTGCTCGCAGGGAATGGGCGTGTTTTTCGGGATGACGATGGAATTGGCGAAAATCTCGGTTCCGGTGGCGGCGTCCTCCAGGATGGCCAGAGTGCCGTAGCTGTGATTGCAGACTTCCTCCACATCCGCGCCTTTCATGGCGAAGAGCGAGGCGCCGAGGGCGACACATTCGTCGACGTTGCCACAGGACGTGGGTTCAAATCCGAAAAAGCCTTTGAGAATCTCCCGCACGCGGGGCATGCGGGTGCTGCCGCCGACGAGGGCCACATGGTCGATGTCCTGCGCCGTCAGTCCTGCGGAATTCAGCGACTGCTCGACCAGCATGAGGGTGCGGGTAAGGAGGCGGCCGACCGCGTCTTCATACACGTCACGGGTCAGTTCGATCCGGGTGAGGCCGCCGATTTCGTTGCCGACGGTATCGGTCACCTGGCGGAGCTTGGAGAGCATTTTTTTCATGTCCTCCCCGCTTTGCAGGACGCGGCGGCGCTGGCGCTCATTTTCATACAGCGCTACTCCGTGCTGGGTTTGGTAGGCCTGCGCGATGATATCCAGCAGGCGCTCGTCGAAGTTGGTCCCCCCAAGGCGGCGGGCGCCTTCACTGGTAATGCAGCGGATGTGGGTGCCACTGACTTCAAGAATGGTCACATCCAGGGTGCCCCCGCCGAGGTCATAAACCAGAATGCGGCCCTGCATGTTCTGGGTATGGGCATAATACAGCGCAGCAGCGGTCGGTTCATTGACGATGCGGGTCACGTTCAGTCCGGCGATGGTCCCGGCGGCGATGGTGGCCTTGCGCGCCAGTTCATTGAAATTGGCTGGAACGGTGATCACGGCATCCCGGATATCACCGATGATCCTGGAGCAATCGCGCCGCAACTTTGCCAGAATCAGGGCTGAAATCTCAGTAGGGGTCCACTTTTTACCGTCAATGGCGACGGTGTAGTGGGGGTTGTCCATATGCTGCTTGATGAGGTGGATGGTGCGGTCCGGGTCTCCGCCATCGCGGGCGGCCGAGCCCACCAGCTTGATGTTTTCGTGATTGTCGAAATAGACCACCGATGGGGTCATGCGCTCACTGTCGGCATTGGGGACGATTTCCGGATTCCCGTCCGTCCGGATGTAGGAAAGACCTGAAGTGGTGGTGCCGAGGTCGATCCCGACAAATTGTGGCGAAGCAGGGGCTTTCAAAGGGCGGGAGTCTTCTGGAGGAATTTCGGGAGCAGGAATGGAAGGATTTCTTTCTACACGGACTCGGCTATTAAGTCAAAGCTAATGGTTCCCCGGAGCCAAGGAGACGGGGTGAAAGGCCGGAAACCCCGGAATCACGGCATTTTGCTATGGGATTGACGCCTTGGCCACCCGGGTGGATAAATCACCGGTAATCCATGAAGAAACTCCTCCTCACCCTGCTGACCCTTGTTGCCTGCTCTTCCCCGGCCCAGGCGTTGACCCCTGATGGAAAAAGAAAGCTTGTCCTGATCGCTGGCAAGCCCAGCCATCCTCCGCTGATGCATGAGTTCCGGGCGGGCAGCCTGTTGCTGCAGAAGTCGCTCGGCGCGGTCCCGGGCCTCGTGGTGGAAGTCGGTGAGCAGGGGTGGGTGGCTGACGAAGCCCTTTTCAAGGATGCCGATGCGGTGGTCATCTACGCCGATGGCGGGGGCGGCCACCCCGCGGTGCAGGGCAATCACGCTGCGACCCTCGAAGCGCTGGCCGCCAAGGGCTGCGGCATCGGCTTCATGCACTATGGGGTGGAAGTGCTGCCGGACAAAGGGGGGAAGGAGTTCCTCCGCTGGATCGGCGGACACTACGAAAATGCCTTCTCCTGCAATCCTATGTGGGAGCCGTCTTTCGAGAGCTTTCCGGTCCATCCCATTACCGAGGGGGTGCAGCCCTTCCAGATCAAGGACGAGTGGTACTTCAACATGCGGTTTGTTTCGGGATTCAGCGCGGCGGGTCCCTCCGAGGTCAATGGGATGAAATTCACCCCCATTCTCGTCGCCAAACCCTCCGACGATGTCCGGGATGGCCCCTACGTTTACCCCCAGGGGCCATATCCACACATTATCGCCGACAGTGGCCGGCCCGAAGCCATGATGTGGGCGGTGCAGCGTCCGGACGGTGGCCGCGGTTTTGGCTTCACCGGAGGCCATTTCCACATCAACTGGGGCAATTCCGACTTCCGCCGCAGCGTTCTCAATGCTCTGGTCTGGGTCACCGGGGCTGCCGTGCCGAAAGGGGGCGTCACTTCCCGCGTCGAAGAGGATGACCTCAAGCAAAATCTGGATCCCAAAGGACCGAAAAAATAATTTCCATCTGCAAGTCCTCACTATTTTTCCTTCCCATGAAATTCCTCCCCCGCGCTACCGCCCTCATTTTATTCCTCACCCCTGCCGTCCTGCAGGCGGACGACTGGCCACAGTGGCTGGGCGCTAAAGGGGATTCCCATTGGAACGAAACCGGCCTGATGGCGAAGTTTCCGGCCGCCGGTCCGGTGGTCAAATGGCGGGTTCCGGTCCGTTGGGGATACTCCGGTCCTGCCGTTGCCGCAGGCAAGGTTTTTCTCATGGATTATGATATTACCGAGGGCACGCCGGACGCCAATCCCGGAGGCCGCACCAAAATCCAAGGCAAGGAACGGGTCCGCTGCTTTGAATCCGCCACGGGAAAGGAACTCTGGACCCACGCTTACGACGCGCCTTACGAATTGAGTTTCCCCGCCGGTCCCCGTTGCACGCCGACTGTCGATGGGGACCTGGTTTACTCCCTGGGAGCCGAGGGAATGCTGACTTGCCTGTCCATTGCCGATGGCAAGCTCCTTTGGGAAATGGATCTGAAAAAAAGTTATCAGGTCAGCTCCCCCATCTGGGGTTTTGCCAGCCACCCCATCGTTGCCGGTGATCTGGTGATAGTGAAGCCCGGCGGAGAGGGCACTACCGTGGTCGCCCTCGACAAGAAAACCGGCAAGGAAGTGTGGCGGGCGCTGACCTCCAAGGAACCCGGGTATGCTCCGGCGGTGCTCATCAACCACGGCGGCAGGGAACAGGTTATCCTGTCGCATGGCGAGGCCCTGAACAGCCTCGATCCCCTGACCGGAACGGTTTTCTGGACGGTGCCCTTCGTTCCCAGTTATGGCATGGCCATCATGGCGCCACGGCTTGCCGGCGATTTTCTGGTGATGGGCGGGATGGGTAAAAAATCCATTGGCCTCAAGTTGAAGGCGGATCAGACCACTCCGGAAATTGCCTGGGAGGGCACTCCGAAAACCGGTCTGTCCCCCAAGAACAGCACGCCGGTGGTGGATGGCGGGCTGGTCTTTGGCTGCGATGCCGACGGTGAACTGCGTTGTTTTGAGGCGGCCACCGGGACCCGACTTTGGACCACCACCGCAGTGCTGGGATCCACTCCGGGCTCCGGCACTTTTTTTGCCGTCAAGGCCAGCCCGCACTGGGTCCTGTTCAATGAACTGGGTGAACTGATCCTGGCAGATCTGACCCGTGAGGGATACAAGGAAACCGGCCGTGCCAAAATCCTCGAACCCACCAGCCCCGGCATGGGCCGCAAAGTGGTCTGGACCCATCCAGCCTTCGCTGAAAAAGCAGTCTTTGTCCGCAACGACGTGGAACTGGTCTGTGTTTCCCTCGCCGCTGAATAATGTACGCACCACCCGCTGGCGAAGCGGGTAGGGGGCCTATCCGGCGCGGGAAGTTAGGGCTCTCGCCTTGCCTTCCATTTCCTCGCGGAGGCGGCAACACATCATGTCGCAGAGTTCATTGACGATCGGATCGGCGATGAAGCAGAGGGTGCTGAGTCCTTCCTTGCGGGTGCCGATCATACCGGCCTCGCGCAGCACCGCGAGGTGCTTTGAAACATTGGCCTGTCCGGAACCGGAAGCTTCCACCAGTTGGCCTACCGTGCGTTCGCCGGGCATTAAACAACTGAGCAGCCGCAGCCGCATGGGTTCAGACAATGCCCGGAACCGGGAGGCAATCAGTTCGAGAGCGGTATCAGACAGGTGCTGGGGGGCGGAAGTCGGTTTTTTGGCGGGCATGGTGAAAACTTGATTTGCTTTATCGCTATATGACGATATAAATGAATTTGCCGCAAGGGGAATTCAACCCCATCCTCCTGCTGGACCGGCCCTTCCTCCCCCATGAATGATTCCATCTCTCCCGCTGAACTGAAATCCCTCCAGACCCAGGGCTGCTGCCTTGTGGACGTGCGTGAGCCCGTGGAGCACGCGGAGGAACATATCACGGGGGCCACATTGATCCCGTTGGGTGAAATCGAAAAACGGGCCGGCGAGATTGACCGGACGCAGCCGGTGGTGATCATGTGCCGCGGCGGTAAACGTGGGGAGCAGGCGCTGGCGAAACTGCGGGCGATGGGTTTCACTGAAGTCCGGAATCTGGCAGGCGGTATCCTTGCGTGGAAGGCCGCCGGACTGCCGGTGGACAAGGCGGAGCGGAAAGTTTTTCCTCTGATGCGGCAGGTGCAGATCGTGATCAGCCTGGGGGTTCTGCTGGGAGTGTTCCTGGCACGCACCGTGCATCCTGACTTTATTTTTCTGAGCGCGTTCTTCGGAGCGGGATTGCTGTGTGCCGGCCTCACGGGTTGGTGCGGGATGGTGATTCTAATGTCAAGGATGCCTTGGAACCAAGTGCCGGGCCAAACGGGCGGCACCGTGCGTTCCTGTTCAACCGGCTGCTGAACCGGCGGGGGATCGGCGGCCAGTTATTTTCTAACTCAATCAACCAAACCAACTCATGAAAAAGAACGTAGGCACCATCGACGCTATCCTTCGCACTCTGCTCGGCATCGGCCTGATTGCCTATGGCATTGTGAATCACAGCTGGATCGGAGCCCTTGGCGCGATCCCGCTCCTGACGGCCTTCATCGGGTTTTGTCCGGTCTATTGTCCATTGGGACTGAGCACCCGGGGCAAAGGCGGCGGTTGCGGAAACGGCGGCTGCGGTAGTGGCAAGTGCGGGGGCTGACTCCGGGCTCCTGTCATCCCAATCCAACGCCTCATGTCCCCTGCACTGGTCATAAGCCTGCTGGCCATCGGGGTCATGGTGGCCGGGTGGTATCTCTTTGAAGGGCGATGGGACCGGCGTTTGTTCCATGCTGCGGGTGGGCACGTTTGCCGGAATGGCCCGGCGGCAGAGGGCAGGGCTTTCCTGGAAGCGAATCCTGACACCCAGGTGTTGGATGTCCGGTCAGCGGCAGAATTCCGCGCCGGGGCGCTGCCGGGGGCGATTCACGTCTCCATCGGAGACCCTGCTTTTTCTGCCAAAGTTGGCGCGCTCAGCCGGTCACGCCCCGTGCTGGTCTATTGCGCCGGCGGCTACCGCAGCCGCAAGGCGGTGGAGCTGATGAAGCCAATGAACTTTACCAACATCCAGCATCTGCACCGCGGCTATCACTCCTGGAAGCTGGCTGGCCACCCGGTGACAAAACCGGTGGATTCACTTCCGGATCTCTGAATCTGATGATCAATTCTTCAACCATCCAGCCTCTCATGAACCCCGGTGTCCCTGCCGCTTCCTCCTCTTCTGCGATGCCTCCACGCCGCTTGCTGATTGTGGGCGGCGTGGCGGGTGGAGCCAGCACCGCGGCCCGGGCGCGGCGGCTTTCGGAGGATTGTGAGATCATTCTTTTCGAGCGCGGCCCGCACGTGTCCTTTGCCAACTGCGGTCTGCCTTATTACGTGGGCGGCGAGATTCCTGACAAGGAGGATCTGCTGGTTCAAACGCCGGAAAGCCTGAAGGCCCGGTTCAATTTGGAGGTCCGGGTCAACACGGAAGTGATCGGAATCGATCCTGCCACCCATGCCGTGAGGGTGAGAAACCTCCTGACAGGCCAGGAAACCGTGGAGTCCTACGACAAGCTGGTGCTGGCCACCGGGGCCGCTCCGATCCGGCCCCCCATTCCGGGAATCGACCGGGCGAATCACTTTCTGGTGAGAAATGTGCCGGATGTGGAACAGATCGCCGCCTGGGCGGAAAAGTCAGGACAAGGCCGGGTGGTCGTGGTGGGGGGTGGGTATATCGGATTGGAAATGGCAGAGCAACTGCGGCACCGCGGATTGACGGTCACCCTCGTGGAAGCCCTGCCGCAGGTGATGGCCCCACTCGATCCGGAGATGGCGGCATGGCTTCATGCGGAATTGCGGGATCAGGGGGTGACGCTGCATTTGAATGACGCCGTGGCCGCCTTTGAAGCTCCCACGGCGGAAGAGCCGGCCGGGGCTTCCATCGTTGTTTTGAAAAGCGGCCAGCGCTTGCCGGCGGATGCGGTGATTGTCGGCCTTGGCGTGAAACCAGAAGCAGGGCTGGCCCGGGCGGCGGGTCTGGCCCTGGGTGAACTCGGCGGCATCCTGGTCGATGAGCGCATGCAGACCAGTGATCCTGACATTTTTGCGGTCGGCGATGTGGTGGAAGTGAAGGATGGGGTGACCGGCCAATGGTCGCTGATCCCCCTCGCCGGACCGGCGAATCGTCAGGGCCGGATCGTGGCCGATGTGATTTTCGGCCGGAATTCGCGCTACGGCGGCACCTGGGGCACTGCGGTCCTGCGGCTCTTCCGGCTCACGGCCGCCTGCACCGGAGCCAATGCCACCCGTTTGAAGCGCACGGGGATTCCTTTTGAAGTGGTGCATCTGCATCCGGGTTCGCACGCCGGGTATTTCCCCGGCGCGGAACCCCTCGCGCTGAAGCTCCTGTTTGCTCCTGACACCGGCAAATTGCTTGGGGCCCAGGCGGTGGGCCGCGATGGGGTGGATAAACGCATGGACGTCATCGCCACGGCCTTGCAGGCCGGGATGACGGTGCATGATCTGGCTGAGCTGGAATTGTGCTATGCTCCGCCATTCGGCTCGGCAAAAGATCCGGTGAATCTGGCCGGCATGACGGCGCAGAATCTTATCGATGGCATGGTGCGCCAGAGGCAGTGGGAGGAAGTGGCCGGACTCGATCCTGACACCACCCTGCTGCTGGATGTGCGCAGCAACGCCGAGCGGGCGGCGGGTTTCATTCCTGGGTCCGTCCACATTCCGGTCAATGAACTGCGCCAGCGGACCAGTGAACTGCCGGGCAACCGGGAGATCGTGGCTTATTGTGCCAGCGGACTGCGCTCCTACGTCGCGGCCCGGTTCCTTGCCCAGCGGGGATTTCAAGTAACGAACCTTTCCGGGGCCTACCGGACCTGGAGCGCGGCCACGGCGTGATCCTGGAAGCGGAGCACTGGCATCGCCGCTGGCAGAATCGGCGTGAGATGTTGGCTGGCAGGGGTGGAGGATTTGAAAAGGATGCAAATCCATGGGATATCGGGTAGATGCGCGGCTGGATCCCGGCTAGGGGTGGGGGAATGAATACTTTTGTGACGAAGCCGCAATGGGTGCCGGAACTGGACCCTGATTTCCAGCCTGCAGTGCTGTGGAACCGGACCTACCGGGCTTCCGTGGTGGATGGGGTGCCGCTGATGTTGGCCTTGGAAGGAGAGCAGGGGAGGGTGTCGCGCTACGAAACGGTGGTGCGGTCCGTGATCGACGACGAGACGCTGCGGTATGTGGAACGGTTGGTGAAATTTTTGCTATGGTCCCGCGGGGGCTGGCGTCTCGTGGTGGCCGGGCCGGAGGAGATCGCCGGATATTTGGCCACGACCTATGCTCCCGGCGGAGCGAGGGCGTTCGATGCCGGGATGATGGAAAAGTCCTACGGCCGGGCCTTTACGGTGGAACCGATGCCTTTTGGCAGGGTGCCGGCGGAGCAGGAAGGGGGCGCTTCCGTGGGGGGGCATCTGGATGGGTGCCGGATTGGTTTTGATCTGGGGGCCAGTGATTACAAGGTAGCCGCTGTAAAGGATGGCGAGGTGGTTTACAGTGATGAATTTGCCTGGGACCCCCGGCCGCAGACGGATCCGTCCTATCACTACGATCACCTCAACGCCGGCCTGCGGGCGGCGGCGGCGCATCTGCCGAGGGTGGATGCCATCGGAGGAAGTTCGGCGGGCGTGATCGTGAATAACCGGTTCATGGTGGCCAGCCTGCTGCGTAATATCCGGCCGGAACGGATGGAGGAAGCCCGCGGGATGTTTGAACGCCTGAGCAAGGAATGGGGGGTGCCTCTGGAGGTGGCCAATGATGGGGATGTGACGGCCCTGGCAGGGGCGATGTCCCTGGGCGAGCATGCGGTGTTGGGAGTCGCCATGGGGTCAAGTGAGGCCGCCGGTTATCTGAATCCGGAAGGGCGGATGACGGGCTGGCTGAGTGAGTTGGCCTTTGCTCCGGTGGATTACAATCCTGCCGCGCCCGCCGATGAGTGGTCCGGCGACCGCGGCGTCGGGGCGCTTTATTTTTCCCAGCAGGCCGTGAACAAACTGATCCCGGCGGCAGGGATTCCGGTGCCGGCCGAAATGTCCCTGCCGGAGCGTTTGCGGCTGGTCCAGTTTCTGATGGGTCAGGACGATCCGAGGGCAGCGGCGATCTACCGGACGATCGGTATTTATCTGGGCTACAGCGTGGCACACTATGCGGAGTTTTATCAATTCAACCACTTGCTCATTCTCGGCCGGGTAACCACCGGCAAGGGCGGGAACATCATCCTCGGCACTGCGCAGGAACTGCTGGCCGATGAATTTCCGGAACTGGCGGCACGGGTGAAAGTCCAACTGCCGGATGAAAAGAGCCGCCGGGTCGGGCAGGCGTGTGCGGCAGCCAGCCTGCCGGCGCTTTCGGAATTGGCGGCAGGAGCCTAGCGAATAATCGGGAGGGGTGGCGAAGAGCGCAGGTTTTTTGAATCAACAAGAGAACTATCACAATATGGCCATGAAATTTTCCCAGACTGGAGCCACGGTGCTGGTACCGGATGCCTGTGCGATGCCGGAAGCGCTGCGGCGGGTGACCCACCTGGGGATCGGCGCGCATCAGGATGACTTGGAATTCATGGCCTTCCATGGCATTGCGTCGTGCTTTCACGCCGATGACCAGTGGTTCGGGGGGGTGACCTGTACGAATGGTGCGGGCAGTTCCCGGGCGGGGGCCTACGCGGGCTTTTCCGATGAGGAAATGCAGGCAGTGCGCCGGGAGGAGCAGAATCTGGCCGCGCGGGTCGGACGTTATGGCTACATGGCCCAATTGGACCATCCCAGCAGCAATGTGAAATCTCCTGCGTCCAATGCCCTGCGGGATGATTTGGTCCAAATCCTTCAGGGCTGCCGGCCGCAGCTGGTCTATACCCACCAGCCTGCGGACAAACATGAGACCCACATCGGGGTGATGGTCGCGGTGATAGAAGCGATCCGTTGCCTGCCAAGGGAGTCACGCCCGCGGGCGGTGCACGGGTGTGAGGTCTGGCGGGATCTGGACTGGATGCCTGACGGCGAAAAAACCATCCATAACCTGACCGGCCATGAGGTGCTGGCCGGTGCCTTGAATGGCATTTTTGACAGCCAGATTGCCGGGGGAAAACGTTATGATCTGGCGGTGATGGGACGGCGGCGCGCCAATGCAACTTTTTTTTCCTCACATGCCACGGATGGCGCGGCCGCCCTGGCGTTTGCCATGGATCTCACGCCCCTCGTGGAAAATGAGGCGTTGGATGTGGTGGATTTCACGATGGGTTTCGTGGAGCGTTTCTCCCAAAGTGTCAGGGGAATGCTGGAAAAGCGGCTGGGACGGTAAGGGCCGGGCTTATTGTTTGGCTGCAGGCAGCGGCAGGGGAAGCATGACTTCGTTATGGCGCAGGGGACCGGGGGTCCATGGGGAGTCGTAATAGGCAAAAACGGGTGCACCGGCAGGGGTGAGTTTTTGACCGGCGAGCCATTGGCGGAGTTTGGCGAGGGCCTGTTCCTCGTTGGCTTTGCGCTGGAGACCGTTGAAGCGGAGCACGGCATAGCGGCCGGGAGGGCGCGTCCCTACCATGATGTCATCAGCGCCGGAACCCGGAGCCCCTGCCTCCGCCACTTTTGCGGGCACCACAAAGCTCATCCTGGATTGACCCCCGGCCTGATCCATGAAGACCGGAGTGGTCATTTCGATCTTCTCCTGTTTTTCATTTTTCCCGGAGATATACCCGAAGAGCTTCATAAACCGGCCATCGCGGTCGGCATCCACCGGCGCATTGGCGGAAACGGTGGTGAGGGCCGGGTAGTCACGGACTTCGACCGGACCTTCTTTTTGCAGCACCGTGTAGGGAGCCGTCTCGTACGCGGCGCGGCTGGTGGCAGTCAGACCGGTGAGCAGTCCTGCGGCGGCCATGAGGCCAGTGAAAATGAGGGCTTTTTTCATGGGAGGGATGGGGCGGTGGAAAAATGCTTCTCCACTCTGCACCGGATTAACGTTGCTTTCATCAATCCGGACTTGCTTTGATCATGCTAAAAACCGCATTCAGGCGCAAAACGATTCTCTTGAGTGATGAAAATCAATAAAATTGCCGTATTAGGTGGAGGCAGTGCGGGCTTGATCGCAGCACTGACCCTGAAAAAACAATTGCCGGATTTGCCGGTGGAGGTGGTTTACAGTGCCGACCTTGGAGTCATCGGCGTGGGGGAAGGCACCACGGCGGCTTTTCCCCGGCACTTTTTCGAATACCTGAAGCTGAATCCGGCGGATTTTTACCGTGAAGCGGAACCGACGTGGAAGTTAGGGATTCATTTCAAATGGGGTCCCCACCCCCAAGGGTTTTACTACAGTTTTCAAAATGAGTATAAAACGAGGTGGCCGGAATTGAGCCGGAATACCGGTTTTTATTGCGACAAGGAAACGAAATGGCTCGGAATCGTGTCCGCCTGCATGGCGCAAGGCACCGTTTTCCCTAGGAAACAGGATGGCGCGCCTCATTTTCATAAATCGCACGCGTTCCATATCGAGAATAAAAAACTGGTGGGGTATCTGGAAAACCAGTGCCGGAAGATCGGGGTGAAATTTACGGAAGGCACGGTGGCCTCGGTGGAACGGGGGCCGGAAAGGGTGGCGGCGTTGATCCTGGAAAGCGGACAAAAGGTGACGGCCGATCTGTATGTGGATGCTTCCGGCTTCCGCTCAGAGCTGCTGGGCCGCGCAATGCAGGAAGAGTATTTGAGTTTTGAAAAATCACTCTTCTGTGACCGGGCGGTGATCGCGGGTTGGCCGCGGACCACCGAGCCCATCCTGCCCTATACGGTGGCGGAGACCATGGAGGCCGGCTGGTGCTGGCAGATCGAGCACGAAAACTGGATCAACCGGGGGTATGTTTATTCCTCCCGGTTTATTACCGACGAAGCGGCTCTGATCGAGTTCCGGCAGAAAAATCCGAAGATCTCCAACGAGCCGCGGGTGGTGAAGTTCAAATCCGGCCGCTACCGGAGGCATTGGGTGGGGAATGTGGTTGGTGTGGGCAACTCCGTAGGTTTTGTGGAACCCCTCGAGGCTACCGCATTGCAGGTGATCTGCCTGGAAAGCAGTACTTTGGCAGATACCCTGAAGGACTCGCTGCTTGAGCCGACCCCATCCCTCGTGGACTTGTATAATACTTACAATTCGAGACAGTGGGATGAAATCCGGGACTTTCTGGCGGTTCACTACGCCTACAATACGCGGATTGATTCCGCCTTCTGGAGGGCCTGCCGCGAAGAGACCGCATTGGAAGGAGCCGCGCCGATCGTCCGCTTTTATCAGGAAAACGGCCCCAGCCTGGTGGCGGAAGCGGTGCAATTTGACCCGAATAATTCCTTTGGGCTGGAAGGGTATCTGGCCATGCTGGTGGGGCAGGGCGTACCCCATGGCAAGCCTTGGATTCCCACCGCCGGGGAGCAAACAATCTGGAAGCAGCGTCTTCAGAATTACCGCGACCACGCGGCCCACGGCTTCACCGTGAAGAGCTGCCTCGATATGATCCGCAAAGGGCATATCAAGTTGGGATGAGGAGGGAGGACTGGATTGCGCAAAGTCATAAGAGATTCACCCGCAAGCATAATTGACGGTTGTGTATGAATTTGGGTAATCTTCCTGCTCTGAGTTAATTAAATATCGACTGCTGCCATCCCATGAAAACGAAATCTTCTTACGGTAACTCCAAGGCCCTGGGCCTGTGCTTCCTTGGTGCCATGGCTTCCACCAGTCACGCCCAACTCCAATCGGCGGGTCCGCTGCTGGTGGATCTGAATTTTACCACGCTGACTCCCGGGGATCTGCCTTTTGTTCCAAACGCCGGAACTCTCGGCGGGGGATTCGAGTCCTTCGGTCCAGCCACCGCTATTCCAGTGATCCGGGCCGCGCCGAAATCCACGGTGAAGGGACTCTACGTGGATGGCGGGGATTTCATGATGAGTGTGACCGCCCAGACGCCGATCGGTGGCATTCCCTCACGTTTGGATGCCCCGGCCGGACTGATTGGTGCCCAAGCCTCACGTTCCGTGGAGGCATGGGTTTACAACGAGTCCCTTGCGGATGAGGAAACCGCCGTCGCCTGGGGGAAACGCGGCGGTCCTGACGGATCAAATTACTCCTGTCTCTATGGCGTCAATGCCACGTGGGGGGCCTTGGGGCAATGGGGCGGGCCGGATCTGGGCTGGGCCGGCGCGATTCCTCCCGTGGCGGGCAGTTGGCACCACCTCACCTGGGTGCATACGGGGACCGATGAGGAAGGCATGGGCGCGGATCCGAACAATACCCTGGTTTATGTTGACGGAGTCCTGAACACTTCCGAAAATGCCGGCATCCTGACCACCCACCCCGGCCCACTTCTGGTGGGGGCCCAGATGACTGCTGACGGCGTCACAGTTGAGCCTGCCAACCGGGGTTCCATGTATCTTGGAAAAGTGAGGGTGCATGATGGTGCCCTCACGGCGGCCCAGGTCTTGAATAACTACAATTTCGAAGCCGCGGGCTTCCCACCCACCAACACTGCCACGGCCCTCGCTCCGAAAACCGGCCCGATCCACCGTTGGAGTTTTGCCGGGGCCACTGGCACCAAGGTTACGGACAGCGCCGGCTTTCGACATGGCGTGGTCAAGGGTGCCAACAGCACATGGACAGGCAGCAGCATTTCCCTCCCCGGGGGATCCGGGGCTACCGAAGCCTATGTGGATTTGCC
>JAYUWQ010000273.1:0-4844 GCA_043753485.1 bacterium | reverse complement strand
CGAAGCCGAGGAGATTGAGCGGGGCACCGGGGACGGCATGGCTGGCGGCGATGGTGCGGGGGGCGCGGGCGGTCGAGGATAGGGCGCTGGCTTTCAGGGCGTTCAGCTCGGCATTGCGCTCCGCCAGCTGGGCTTCCACGGCGCGGAGGCGGGTGCGGATGGTTTCGATTTCGGCGTCGGCGCGTTTGAGTCCATCCGTGTTAGGGTCGGCGAGGGCTTTCAGGCGCAGGATCTCGGTGCGGGCGGCGGAGAGTTCGTTCTCGAGGCCAATGGCGCGGGCCTGGATTTTTTTGCCGGCGTCGTTGGCCTGGGCTTGGAGGGTCGTCTGCACGTCACGGGATTTCCTGAGCTGGACTTCGAGGGCGCTGGCGTTGCTGCGGGCGGTTTCGAGTTCCGCGGCGAGGGCGGCATGGGTGGCCTGCGGCACGCTGGTGGTGCGGAGGGCGCTGAGTTCAGACTGGGCCACGGCCAGGGTGGATTCCGTGGTGCGGAGTTTCCCTTCCACATCGCGGAGGCGTTGCCTTTCGCTGTTGGAAGGGGTGGCGGTCTTGGCGGCCGTGCTTACGGCGGCGGCGGGGAGTTTCTTTTTACCACGCAACCACCAGCCGATCAGGGCAAACAAGGCGGCAGTGGGCAGGAGAATCGGGAGGAGCTTGGAGAGTTCGGCAGTGGTCATGAGTTAGGCAGAAAGGCGGGTGGGGCAGGGTGCAGGATTGACACAAGTCTTCGGCAAGACACGGGGTATTTCAGGACGTGGTCAAGGGGGGACCGGGGTTGGCTCCCTTGATGAAAGCGTCGACTTTGGAGGGGTCTTTTTGACCCGGCGCGAGCTCCACCCCGCTGGCGGTATCGACGGCGGCCGGGTGGGTTTGCTGCACCGCGGCGGTGATATTGTCCGGGGTGAGCCCGCCACTGAGGATGACGGGGAGCGGGGCCAGCGCGGCGATGATGGCGGCGGCGTGGGTCCAGTCGATGGTATGACCCGT
Source organism: bacterium (assembly GCA_043753485.1). Classification (GTDB taxonomy): domain Bacteria; phylum Verrucomicrobiota; class Verrucomicrobiia; order Verrucomicrobiales; family V1-33; genus CAIZWU01. The sequence continues at coordinate 3,858 of JAYUWQ010000273.1, read as the reverse complement.
GCCGCCATAGACCCCGGGGGCATGGGCATCGAGGAGGAGGGCATCGGCCGGCCAGGCCAGGAGACCGGCCGCAGTCGTGCCTGGGAGCAGGGGAAGGACCTTGATGACAGGAAGGCCGAAGCGGCGGGCGGCGGCAATGGTTTCCGGAGATTCGTCGCCGTGGAATTGCAGGACATCAATGAGGCCGCTGGTGGCGATCCGGTGGACCTCCCCGTCAGGGGCATTGACGAGGACAGCGACGCGGACGAGGCGGGCGGGCAGCTGCGGCAGCCAGAGGGAGGCCTGGTCCAAGGGATGGAACCGTTTCGATTTTGGATAGAAATTGATGCCGATGGCATCGGCGCCGGCTTCCGCGCAATGCAGGGCATCGGCGAGGGACGTGATGCCGCAGATCTTTGTGAGGACGTGGCCGGGGGAGGACGCGGGAAACATGGGGAAATGGGGGAAATCAGGAGGCCTGGGATGCGCCTGTGGGCTTTTCACCGAGGATGGGTCCCGCCGCCGCGAGGAGACGCTGGATATTCAGCGGGGTGAGGAGCAGGGCTTTGGTGCGTGCTTCCCGGGTGAGTTGATCCTGCCGGGGCTGATCGGCGGGAGTGCCCAGCCAAAAGACGGGTGGGGCGATGAGCACCCCTGGGTGAACCCGGGGGTAGGCCCGGGAGATCAGATCATAGAGCAGTTCGCCGTGGAGGTCCGGGAGGTGAAGGTCGATCAGGAGCAGGCGATAGGGTTCCTGGAGGGTGCGGTCGAAGGCGGTGAGCGCGGAACTGGTGGTGCGGACCTTGCAATGAAGGAAGGCTTCGAGGGATTCGCTGGCGAGGCGGAGGAGGGCGGCGTCAGCGTGGGCAATCAGCACCAGAGGAGGGCCCGCCGGGATTACTCCCTGGGTTGCGGCCGGGGCGGCTTCATCAGGGGCCCGGGCATGGTCCTTGATCGCCACCGCAGGAAGGGGGATGGCGGCAGCGGGTTTGGCTGCCGTGGAGGCAGGATGGCGGTGTCTGGATTTGCTCACCGGAAACCATGTGCTGGGGGATTCCGCGTGACAACTGGGGGATGCAGGCCGGCAAGGGGCGCGGGAAACCGGCGTGGCGGCATCCAGGAGGAACCAATTTTGTGGCTGGGCTGCCGTTGCGGGGGCGTAACTGGTGTGCGCAACTCCTCTTTAAATGTCCAAGGCTCCCCAATCCACGACTCCGGCCCGTTTTTTTCTGGGAGGAGTGGGCCTGTTTTTGCTAGCCCTCGGGCTGGCCTTCACCTGGTGGCTGTATGGGGCAGGGCAAAGGTCGCTGATCACCCGTCATTGGACCCCTGTCCCCTGCACGGTGCTGGTTTCCGGGGTGAAGGAAGGGCAATATAGTCCCAATGATCCGATCCGCTGGCAGCCGGAATTGGAATACCGCTACACCTTTGCCGGGACCGTCTACCATGGCACCAAACTACGGAGGATTGAAGGTCCCACCCCCCACCGGGCGAAAGCTCTCGCGGCGGCAGCGAATTACCCGGTGGGCCGGGAAACAGAGTGTTTGGTGAACCCACAAAATCCTTCCGAAGCCGTCCTGGAACACGCGACCAAGGCGGCGTTTTACACGCTGTGGTTTCCGCTGCTGTTTGCGGCCGGGGGAGCGGGGATTTTGTTCGCTGCCGTCCGGCGTGCGCCGAAAATTGCCCCGGTGATTTCTTAAAGTGGTTGAAATCCAGCCCTTTGAGTCGATATTGTCACCCAGATGCCAATCCTTGCTGATCAACCCCACGACCGCGCCCGTCAGGCCGATAAAATTGTCAAAAACCCGGCCAACTACAAAATTTGCCAAGGCTGCGATTCGATCGTCCTGATCAAAACCCATACCTGCCCGAACTGCGCCAGCTACCGGTTCGAGGAAGGTGAAGAAGCAGTGGTGCGCCAGGCACGGATCCTCGGCAACCGGGAGCGCCGCTCCGTGATTCCGGGAGATTTGTCGTAGGGCTCCTTACGGCTTTTTGGCAGGGGTTGGTCCCTCCACCCCTGAGGCTCAGGGGTTCTTGATCTGGAAAAAATCGGTGGGAATCAGCGGAACGGATTTCACGCCATTCTCCACCGTCAACGAGCCGCCCGATGCTATTTCCGAGGCCGCTTTGGCCGCGATCCACGCCGGGTCTTTCCGGAAGGCGTCAAACGAGGTATTCATGGCCTCGGTGGAATCGTGCACCAGCAGATAAACGAGAGTGTCCTCCGCCCCCGGTTGGCCCGCCGATGGCGTCCAGTAGCCGAAGTGTTTCATCCCATGCTTGGAAAACAGGCTGACCGTGTGGTCGCGGAAGCGGCTCAGCAGGCGGGGCAGGTTGTTGGGCCCGCAGGTGTAGGTACGCAGTTCAAAGATGCGGCTGGCGGAATTGCCCTCCACCGCATCGAATTTGGAAAAATCAGTGGCGGTGAGGAACCGGCTTTCGAGCTTGTCCACCAGCTTGCCATCGGCTTCGGAGGCCTTCTGGGCGGCCTTCCATTCGGGGTCGGCCCCAAAGGCCTTGAAGGAGACATCGCGTGCGGTGCGGTCCGGGAAGGAAAGCAGGTAGATCAGCTTCCGGTCGGTATTGTCCACCGGGACCCAGTAGCCCACGTTGGTCATGCCATGTTTGGCAAAAAGCGCCACGGTGTGGTTGCGGAAGCGCTGCAGCAGGGCGTCCAGTTTGCCAGGGGCCGCGGTGTAGATGCGCAATTCATAACACCTGGTGTCAGCCGCCCGGACCGGGGCTGCGGCGAAGGCGGAAAAAGTGGTGAGGACAGACAACAGGAGGGCGGTGCGGCGGTTCATGGGGGCGCAGCATGAAGGGGGATGGCGGGAATGGCCAGCAAAAACCTTCAGGCATGGCGGCAGCATGAAATGCACAGTTTTGGGCAAGTGATGCGGGGACAGAGGCGGAGGAAGGCTCTTGTCTGCCCCATCCTATGAATACCAAATCATTGACCAGTCTCATCCTTGCCACTACCCTGGTTGCCGCCCATGCCGGCGTCACTGCCAAGGCCCCCGCCCCGGTGGCTCCCGAAATTCCCACCGGCGACTGGCTCGCCACCACCATCTCCCCGGTCACCAACCCGGTCTTTTTCGAAGATCCCGCCATCCGGAGCGAAGTCCGCCCGCTTTACATGCATCACCGGATTGATGGTGGTTTTGCCACCGGCGCCGGAGATGTGGATCTCTATGCCCTGCAGATCCGTTATGCCGTGACCGACCGCCTCGCGGTGATCGCCACCAAGGACGGGTATATCGATATCAATTTGGACAATGGCGCGGAACTGGGCGGCTGGGCGGATGTCGCCCTCGGCCTGAAGTATGCGCTGATCGACGACCGCGCCAACGAGTTCATCCTGACCCCGGGCTTCACCTTCGAGATCCCCTTGGGCAACACCGAGGTCTTCCAGGGCAATGGCGATGGCGAACTGAACCTGTTTGTCTCGTCCGCCAAGGGTTTTGGAAAATTCCACCTGACCGGCAACACTGGTCTCCGGGTGCCCTTTGATACGGATGAGGAAAGCCTGATCCTGCATTACGATCTCATGGCCGACTACCGCATCTGCAGCTGGTTCCAGCCATTTGTCAGCGCCAGTGGCATCACGGTGTTGAATGAAGGCAGTGGCCCTCCCTTCACCACGGAAGGGTATGACCTGATCAACTTCGGCAGTTCCGAGTCCGGCGGCGAAACCCAGATCGTGCTGGGCGCCGGTTTCCGCAGCCAGTTGACCCCGTCCTTGAGCTTCGGCATCGCATATGAAAAGGCCGTGACCTCGCCGGAAGGCCTGTTCAACGACCGCATCACCGCCGACCTCATCTGGCGGTTCTAAAAGACAGTTTAAGGGAAGCGGTTCCCTTGGTTACAGGTCCG
>JAYUWQ010000272.1:0-1987 GCA_043753485.1 bacterium | reverse complement strand
CCACGGCGGATTCCCCGCGATGGGTCAGGCCAAGGACTGGCCGGCCGGCGGCGAGCAATTCCCGTGCGAGGAAGCTGCCCAGGTAGCCGCAACCGGCGATGACAGTGAGAGGAGGCATGAAGGAAGATGGGGCGGTTCGGTTTCCAGAACCGGGTGCTGAGAAAACCTGCAATTTTGCTGGGGGGGCAGCGTAATTCAATTACGAACCATGAAACATCTTAAACTACTTCTCTTAGCTGGAATCTGCGGCCTCGCCATCGGGACACCCGTCACGGCGTTTTCCCAGGAAAACACCAAATGTCCCATCATGACGGATGATGACGTGGACTCTGAGGAAACCGTAGAATTTGAAGGCGTCAAAGTCGGGCTGTGCTGTGGCAAATGCGGCAAACTTTGGACGAAAAATGCAAAATATTACATCAAGGCCGCGCCGGAAATCCTGACTCAGTTCAAGGGCATGGATGCCAAGCTGGGACTGGATAAAATCACCCTCCTGCCGCAGAAGTTTTGTCCGATGAAGACGAAAAGTCTAATCTGCCCGGATAGTCCCAGCGTCGACTATAAAGGGACCAAAGTTTACTTTTTTGATCAAAAGGCGATGGAGAAGTGGAATGCGGATGCCGACGGCAACGCCAAGCGTGCCATTGCGGCAGGTCTGCTGCCACAACTGGCAGGCAAGTAAGAACTCCCTGCAAAATCGCCGGGCAAAAAACAAGGATGGCGTAATCTGCGCGGGGTTCAGATCGATTTTGGTTGATCCGGAATCGATCTGAAACCCGCCAAATGCTTTTGCTCTGCGGGCAGGTGGATCACCACGGGCCCTCCCGGGGTCCCGGCCGGAAAGTTGCCAAAGCCCCGGGAATTTACCGGGCGGGAGCTTCTGCAGTGGCCGCCCCAGTGCCTTCTTGGATTTTAGCCCCGGAACGAGGCAGCGTTCTGCTGGAGAGGCATTCTTTTTGGATGCGTTCCAGACGGGGGCGGACTTCGCTGGGGACCGCCTCCAACTGCTCGGGGGTATTGCAGGGACCCTCAAAAATCAACTGCCCGGATTTATCCCAGGCGCGCAATTGTTGCTCATTGCCCACCAAGGTCAGTTCCACTTCTCCATTGGCATCACGGAGGGTGACCCGGGACCCGTGCTGGAAACCGGGAGCCGTCAGCGCGTCCGGCATCTGGCCGGATAACATATTGTGCAACTGCCGATGCACGATCTCAAGGGCAACGGGATTGTCGCGAAGCATACGGATCACGCTCGTTAGCATTTCCTCAGGAAGAGGGGACGCCACGGCTGCGGCGTTGGCAGGAAAAGACCCAAGGGTCACCTTGGCTTTTTTCTCGGCACCCTGCCTCAGGTAGGTGATTTCAACCTCGGACCCGGGCCCCGCGTTTTCCACCAGCGTGACGAATTGCGCCGGAGACATGAGCCACTGGTCGTTGAATTTTGTCAGAATATCATAGTGCAGGAGACCGAGCGCAGACGCAGGGCTATCCGGGGCGATCCGTCCGATCATCAGGCCTTCACCTTCCTTGAGCACGGTTTGGGCACGGACTTCCGGACAAATCTCGGAGATGATCACGCCAAGGTAACCGCGTCCGGCAGAGGGGTGTGGTGGCGGAGGAACCACCGTATCAGCCCAGACCAGGGAGGTGCCACAAAGCACTGGGAGGGTTATTCCCAGGATTACCCAACGGCCGAGGCGCGACGGGGAGATTGAAAAAAGGAGAGGCATGGCTGCAAAAAACGAGATTCACCGGCGTGGCTCCCCAAATTCATCGGGACGTCGCACCATCTCAGTGGAAGACCACGGGAGCAATCCCGGCGGGCCGGCGGAAAGCACTGGAACCGCCCGGAAGAACCTGGCCTCCGGGCTGAATGTAATAATGATGTTCCGTGCTTTGCCACCCGGCAGGGCTGACGAAAACCGGTTCAGCCCGCAGGACGTAGCCAGTATTATCGGCCATGGGGAGGGCTGGAACCGGCGAAGGA
>JAYUWQ010000271.1:0-13349 GCA_043753485.1 bacterium | reverse complement strand
ATCCTTGGCGTGAGCGAAGGCACCGTCCGCTCCCGCCTCCATTACGCGCACAAGCAACTCCAAGCCCATCTTTCCAATTACCTCACCTGACCCGGCCTCCCGGCCCCCGCCATGAACAAGGACGAACAACTGGCCCGCCTCCTCCGGCTGAAGCGCTACGAAAAACCCGACCCGGATTACTTCGACGGGTTCCTCGACCGCTTCCACGCCTACCAGCGCAAGGCCATCGCCACCCAAAGTGCCGCCTCCCTCATTTGGGAACGCATCTGCACGGCTTGCTCCGCACTGCGCCGTCCGTCCACTGCCTGGGCTGCGGTGGGAGCTTATGCGGCGGTCATGTTGCTGATTCACGTCTGGCCCGCGCCGGATCACGCCGCCAAGACGACCCTGGTGATTTCCGGCGCCCCTGCCGCCCGGCCCCCGGTCCCAACCAACCGAACCCCGAATCCGGACACCTTCCGCTCGTGGCCAACCGCCGTGCCCGCCGGCCAGACGATCCCCGTCAGCGACGGCCCCGGTCTGAAGCCGCCCGCTCCCGGCAAACGCCGCACCGCTGACCAAGCCCAGGACCTGCGAAATGTGATTGGTCCTGCCCCCACAAACGATTCAAAGGCGGAACCGGTTAAGGAATAAGGGGAAACTCCTACCCGGAGGGTCCCGGGCGAAGCCCGCCGTCTCAAAGATAATTTACTTTGGCTTGGTTAAATATTCCTTGCCGTATTGATTCTGGTGATTATAGTTACCGAATTAATTTTATGAAAAGTCTTTGGATTGTTGCTTCCACCCTGCTTCTGCTGCTGGCCCCGGCTCTTTCTGCGAATATTTCCAGCGCGGGAGTCGATGGTCTGGACGGCGGTCTGTTGAAGGTGGATCAGTCGGACGAATATTGGTGGTTCTGCGTCCAGCCGGATGCCAGCAGAGGACCCATCGCCGCCCCCACCGGCTACACGGCAGATATTGTGAGCCTCGATTATGGCTGGACCCGTCAAACCACCGAGCGTTTCGCATTCGCCGGGGCCACCAATCCCTCCGCCCAAGCCGACCTCGCCCTGCAGGTGAACGTGGTCGAATACATTCTCGATAGCTATCTGCCCTGGAGTGAAACCACGGACAACTTCCTGAATAACAAGGCCGATCCCGTGGGCAACACCGAGCAGTATGACAACCTGAACTTCTTCAACCGGTTCTACGCGATCCAGCAATACGTCAAAAAACTCCACGGCAAGCTTTACGAGGACAATACCGCCTTCACTTCGCTCTCCGTCTTCTCCCCGGACAGCGACATCCAGAACAACACCGTCGCCGAAGTGGCCCGGAATAATTTTTTCAACGCCATCAAGGACGATATCAACACCAAGGCGGCCGCCAACTTCTTCGCCAGCTACGATCCGGTCCATGACTATGCCATGGTGAATACCTTTGAGGGTATCGGAACCCCGAACGATTTTCAGGACGCCATCATCCTCGGTGCCGTGCCTGAGCCTTCCGCTGCTTTGCTCGGCCTGGGCAGCCTGCTGGTTCTCGGCTCCCGCCGCCGCAGGTCGTAGGTCCAGAAAACCTCTTCTCAAGCCGTCACAGAGTCCCTCTGTGGCGGCTTTTTCTTTTGCGGGCGGATCAGACCCACTCCACGCCCAGGCCTGGAGCCTCACTGGTCCTCACCCGGCCAGCTTCCAGCCGCAGCCCGCAGAAGGGATCCGCCGCGAGCAACAGGTGCCCGTCCAGATCCACAAAATCCACCGCCCCGGACAGATGGGCGGCTGCGGAAATCCCGCAGGAACTCTCGATCATGCAGCCCAGCATGATTTTCAGCCCGTGTTCCCGTGCCCGTTGGATCATCCGCCAGGCCTCGCGCGGCCCACCCGCTTTCATCAGCTTGATATTGATCCCGTGATAGGACCCGGCCAGCTGCGCAATATCCGCACTGTCCATCACATCCTCATCCGCGAACAGCGGCAGCGGCGACCGCTCCCTCATCCACGCCACCTCCTCCAGCCTCCCCGCCGGCAGAGGTTGTTCGATCAGCTCTACCCCCTGCCCCGCCAGACGCCCGATGTGCCGCAGTGCCGTCTCCGGGTCCTTCCAGCCCTCATTCGCATCCACCCGCAGCGGCTGATCCGTCACTTCACGCACCGCATCCATGATCGCCTCATCGCGGTCCGAGCCCAGCTTGATCTTCAAAACCGCGTAGTCCCCCGCCGCCAACACCTTTGCCCGGATCGTGTCCAGATCGTCAATTCCGATGCTGAAACTCGTCACCGGCGGCACGGCCTCCGGGATACCCAATACGGCCCGGGCCGGAAGCCCGCGCTGCTTGCCCTCCAGATCCAGCAAAGCCATATCCAGCGCCGCCCTGGCAGACCGCGGAATCCCCGGGACCGCAAAAATCCGGTCAGCCGCCGCGGGCAGATCTGTCGGGTTTTCCAAAATCCGGGACATCCCCAACTCCAATCCCGCCCGCACCGACTCCAAGGACTCCCCATACCTCGAATTGTGCGCCGCCTCCCCCCACGCGGTGTGTCCGCCGCGTTCCCACTTCAGATAGGAATACTCCTTATACCCCGCGGTTCCCCGCGAAATCGTCCACGGATTCGTCAATTCCAGGCGCTGCGTGAAAATATGATAGCGGTCTTCCATCCCCGCATTCTGCCGATCCCGCCCGGCTTGTCCATCACGTCTATCCCTGCTTTCCCGTGCTCAAGAATCGCGCGGGGCCCATTCCGAAGCTCAAAATCACCTTTGACACCCCCCTGCCCCCCCCTACTTTCACCCTCCCAATTTACCCGGCCTCCCCGCCCTATCTGCCGCCCTGCGGCACCCCCTCTATGGAAAAGAAAAAAGTCCTCGTTGCCGACCCCATTTCAGAAAAAGGGATCGATGAACTCAAAGCCACCCCCGAGCTTGAAGTCGTCGTCCACCTCGGCATCAAGCCTGAGGAACTGCTCGCCACCGCCCACGAATACGCCGGGATCGTTGTCCGCTCGGAAACCAAAATCACCGCGGAGGTCATGGCCAAAGCGACCCAGCTCAAGGCCGTGGGCCGCGCCGGCGTGGGCATTGACAACATTGACGTCGCCGCCGCCAACAAACACGGCGTCATCGTGATGAACACCCCGGCGGGCAATACCATCTCCACGGCCGAGCACACCTTTGCCCTGCTCATGAGCATGGCCCGCAGCATTCCGCAGGCCCACGCCAGCACCACCGCCGGCAAATGGGAGCGCAAGAAATTCCAAGGCACCGAACTCAACGGAAAAACCCTCGCCATTCTCGGGATGGGCCGCATTGGCAGCGAAGTGGCCCGCCGCGCCATGGCCTTCGGCATGCGAGTCATGGCCTACGATCCCTACCTCAGTCCCAGCCGCGCCCATGTGCTGCGCGTCGAGTTGATGCAGACCGTGGAGGAAGCGATCAAGGAGGCCGATTTTATCACCGTCCACATGCCGATGACCAAGGAGACCAAGTATCTCCTGAACAAGGAACGCCTCGCCCTCTGCAAACGCGGCGTCCGCATCGTCAACTGCGCCCGTGGCGGCCTCGTGGAGGAAGCCGCCCTCGTGGAAGCCCTCGCCAGCGGCCAAGTCGCCGGAGCTGCCCTCGACGTGTTCGAAGTCGAACCCCCCACCGCGGACAATCCCCTGCTTTCGAACCCTAACGTCGTCCTGACTCCCCACCTTGGCGCTTCCACCCTCGAAGCCCAGGAAAGCGTCGGCATTGAAATCGCCCGCGCCATCAAGGACGCCCTCGTCGATGGCATCGTCAACAACGCCGTGAACATGCCGAGCGTGGACCGCAAAACCCTCGACGCCATCGGCCGCTACCTTACCTTCGCCGAAACCCTCGGCCGTCTCGCTGCCCAGCTCGCGCCCAACCAGCCGGAGTTCCTCAGCGTGAACTACAGTGGCCAGGTCGGGGAAGGCGATACTACCCTCATCTCCCGCGCCATTCTCAAAGGCTATCTCGACATCGCCCGCAGCGATGGCTCCGTGAACTGGGTCAACGCCCCGGGCGTGGCTGAATCCATGGGCCTGCGCTTCAGCGAAAGCCGTCTCGCCACCCCCGCCGACTTCACCGAACTCATCGAAGTCACCGCTGGCCGCGACGCCGAGCAGGGCTCTGTCAGCGGCACCTTCTTCGGCAAGAGCCCCCGGATTGTCGGCATCAACGGCAACCGCGTCGAAGCCGCCCCGGAAGGCTGCCTCCTCATCTACGAAAACAAGGACGAACCCGGCATCGTCGGCGCCATCGGGACCGTATTGGGCAAGATGAACGTCAACATCGCCAACATGTCCCTCAGCCGCGATGCCAGCGGGGGCAAGGCTCTCGGCCTCCTCACCCTCGACGGCTGCCCGGAAGACGAGGTCATCGCCGAACTCCTCAAACACCCCGCCATCCTCAGCGCCCGCATCCTGCGGGTGTAGGGTCGACCGCGGCAGCAAGAACTGCCAGCCATTCAACAGGCCCTATAGGTCCCATGGGACTTATAGGGCCTGTTTTTTGCCCGTTGTTGTCAGAAAACGACCGCCTTTTCCCGTTTCCCCCGCCCGGAAAACCATGCACCTTCCCGCCTTCCCGTTTCCCCCGCCATGCACTTCCGTCTGCTGCCTGCCTCGGTCTTCGACCCGCCGCCGGTCGCTTGTCCAGGATGCCATGCGGCCTTGAAGGACCCCGCCCCCGCCTGCCCGCACTGCGGGTATAACGGCTGGACCTGCGTTGAGAAATTTCCCTGGATTCCACCGTCCCTTGAGCGCGTCATGGACGTGGATGCCAAGCTTTCCCCGGCCGACCGGCTCCTCCTCGACAAAGCCATCGAACCCCTCGAGAAATCCCTCCCGCAGGTCCGCGTCCACGTCTGCCTCGGCCGTCTCCATCCGGATACCGATCCGCGTGAATTCGGCTTCTGGCTCTTCAATGCCAGCGTCCCGCCCGATTCCGAAGCCGCCAGCCACCGTCCATGGAGTGTGCTGCTGGTGATCGACCGCGCCTCCCGCCGCGCCAGCCTGACGATCGGTTATGGCCTCGACCCCTTTGTGAGTGACCGCCACCTCACCACCTGCCTCGAAGCCGGCCAGCCTGACTTTCAAGGTAGCCGCTATGTCCCCGGTGCCGCCACCTGCCTCAAAAAACTTCACACCCTCCTGAGCACGTCGCAGCGCAATTCCACCGGGGTCGCCACCCGGTTCCGCCAAAGCATCAAGGATGGCACCGTGCCGCCCGCCATGCTCCACGACTGCACCACCCTCGCCCGCCGCAGCGCCTATTGATCCGGCGGATTCGTTCAGCTTAAGGCTGGCAGGGTGTGTCACAGATACACCCGTGTGCAGCGCCCCGGCTTTCCAATAACTCCCGCCCCGCCCGTGCCAGGGTCATGCCACGGGCTCCTGCTAAATTCCGCGGGCTGACATCTCCTCACTGGTAACCCCCTCGCCTGATGCTTCTCTGGCCGGCACGTCATCCACGACCACCTCATCCACGCCAAATTCGTCTACCGCCCCACTTTCTTCCAGGGCGACCCTGTCCACCAAGCCTGTTTCCTCTTGAGGCCCCGCCAGCCCACCCTCCGCTTCAACCACCGCTTCGTCGGCCGGAGTCGCCGCAGCTTGCACCGGCGCAGTGGCGGCCTCACCGCCACCCGTCAGCAGGCGCGACACCTCCTTCTGCACCTCCTCGATCTGCGCCAGTTTCAGTTCCGGATCGCGGATGATATACACTTCCCCGCTCTTGCTGTGTTCATACACCAGGAAAGTTGCGTCCTCGGTCTCGCGAGTGCCGGTCTGTTTCAATTGTTTCTTCCGCTCCAGCATCACCGCCAGGATATAGCGGGTGTTTTCCGTCATGATGGAATCCTCCTCACACAAGCGGCGCAGCAGCGTCTCTGCCGACTCCTTCTCCGCAATCTCCGGCCGCGCCTCCGACTTCACCGCCTCATACTCACTGCGCCAGAAAGAGAACGACAACCCCAGGGTCGGTTCGACCTCCGCCCATGCCGCCAGCGAATAATCGCGGCGCATCAAATCCCCGGTCTTCGGATCTTCCAGAAGCACCGTCATGAAGGTCTCCCCGTCCGTGAAATGCTGCGCCGTGTGGAAGCAGGCGTGGGCACGCGACCGGATATTCCAATGTTCGTTGATAGCCATGATGTAAAACAAGCCGCCAAAACCAGCGGATCAGCCTCCTGCCCTAAGCCACGCCCCCCCGCCACTCAACCCCATTCCATGCCGGACCACCGGACGCCTCCCCCGGCCATCCGGCCATGTCCCAGGAAAAATTTCCCGCGGCGTTCCTAAAATCCGTGCCCTTGACGATTCCTTTGATATACTCCGGACCATCATGATCTGTCGTTTTTTTCCCGCCACCCTGCTCAGCCTGCTCTTCGCCACCCTGCCCGTCCCAGCGGCCGAAAAGCTCAAGGCCCTCATCATCGACGGCCAGAACAACCATGAAGTCTGGCCCAAATCCAGCATCATGATGAAACAGTATTTGGAGGGCACCGGACTTTTTCAGGCCGACATCGCCCGCACCCGGTATCTTTGGAATGCCGAACGGGAAGCCTCCTGGCTGCCCCTCGCCGGCGTGGGGGAATCTGAAAAACTCAAGGAACCCAAACCCGATCCCGCCTTCAATCCCGACTTCTCCAAATACAACGTGATCGTCAGCAACTTCGGCTGGAATGCCGCCGGCTGGCCGGAGGAAGCGAGGCGGAACTTCGAAAATTACATGCAGGAAGGCGGCGGCCTTGTCGTCGTCCACGCCGCCGATAACAGCTGGCCGGATTGGGTGCAGTTCAACCTCATGATCGGCCTCGGCGGCTGGGGCGACCGCACCGCCAGGCACGGACCCTACGTTTATTATAACAACGAAGGCGAACTCATCCGCGACTCCTCCCCCGGCAAATGCGGAGCGCATGGAAAGCAGAACGAATTCCTCGTCACCATGCGCGTCAAGGACCACCCGATCACCAAAGGCCTGCCTGACTTCTGGCTCCACTCCAAGGACGAGTGCTACTCCCACCTGCGCGGTCCCGCCGAAAACATGACCATCCTCGCCACCGCCTGCGATTCCGACGAACTGCAAAAAGCCGGCCGCCACGAGCCCATGCTCATGACCATCAACTATCATAAAGGCCGCGTCTTCCACACCACCCTCGGCCACGACACCGAAGCCTTCGAAAGCGTCGGCTTCATCACCACCTTTCTCCGCGGCGCCGAGTGGGCCGCCACCGGCCAGGTCACCCAGGAAATTCCCCGTGACTTCCCCGCCAAAGACCAATCCAAAACCCGACCGTTTGAGTATCAGAAGAAGCCTTGAGGAAGCCGGAAGGCTTATCTTGCAAATCGTCCGCCCATCCGGGAAGGATAGCGCATTCCGTGACGTTAAATCCCATCCTCAATAATCCCTACGAGCTGCCGCTCTCCCATTATTGGACCAATCCGCTCGGCGAGTTGGACTACGACCGGATTGAACACGGCCGCCGTCTCTTCGTCCCCGGCCTGCAATCCATCCCCGTTGCCCAAAAAGCTCAGGAGGAGATGTTCTCCATGCAGGAAGAACACGCGGATTGCGCTCACCATCTGGTCAACCGGCTGCGGCGCGAGGTCGCTACTTGGCGGTTTGAAGGCTACCCGCAGACCACCCGGATCACCCGCGAACTGCTTCATTTCTGGTTTGCCAATCCGGAACGCGATGCCTCCCGCCGGCTCTTCTTTGCCCAGCAGGAAGCCATCGAGACTGCTATCTGGTTGAACGAGGTCGCGGAAAAATCCAACCCCGGCACCTTCGCCCTGCGGGAACTGGCGGATGCCAATGCCGCCCACAGCGCCGGCTTGCCCCGCCAAGCCTTCAAAATGGCCACCGGAACAGGCAAGACCGTGGTCATGGCGGCGCTGATTGTCTATCACTTTTTCAACCGTCAGGAATACCGCAACGACACCCGCTTCGCTGACAATTTCCTGATCGTCTCCCCTGGCATCACCATTCGCGACCGCCTCGGCGTGCTCCGCGTCAATCCCCGTCAGGATGCCTCTTCACCGGATTATTACACCCAGCGGTATCTGGTCCCGCCGGGCGAAGGCTGGCGCAAGCTGCTGACGCAGTTGAACCACCGCATTGTCCTCGTGAATTACCATGCGTTCATGCCGAGGCAGTTGTCAGGAAACAAAAAATCGCCCTTCGATGGCAAGGTTGGGCCGGATGGCAGCAAGACAGAAGCCCGCGAGGATTTCTCTCAGGTCATTCGCCGGCTCATGACGCATTTCCGGCCCGGCTCCCGTCTGCTTGTGGTGAACGACGAAGCCCATCACTGTTACCTGCCGCTGGAGGATAACCGGAAAGCCGAGGGCGAGAATGCCAAGGAGGAAAACGAGCGGGCCGCTGTCTGGTTCACCGGCCTGCGCCGCATTGCTCAAAAATTCCAACTCCGCGGGATCTACGATCTCAGCGCCACGCCTTACTACCTGACCGGCTCCGGCCATGAACCCTACAGTCTTTACCCTTGGATCGTCAGCGACTTCGGACTCATCGAAGCCATCGAGTCCGGTCTGGTGAAAATCCCGTTTCTGCCGATGCTGGATGAGTCCCAGGAACTGGACATGCCCATCCTGCGGAACCTTTATGATCACGTCAAAACGGACCTGCCCCGCGCCGGACAGAAGCGCCAGCGCGCCCGGGCCAAAGAACAGGGGGAAGTCCTCCCCGAGTCCCCGCCCCAGCTTCCCTCACTTCTGAAAGTTTCGCTCGATGCCTTTTACCGGCATTACGCCGATGAATTCCACCACCGCACCACTGCCTCCACCTCCCGCCGCGCCGGTCAGTTGGAACTCTCCGACACCCCGCCGGTTTTCATCGTCGTCTGCAATAACACCTCCGTCTCCAAAGAAGTGTTCAAGCACATCGCCGGTTATGAGAAAGCCCCCGCCACCGATGGCCACCCCGCGCTGATCGCTCCCGGTCTGTTCGATCTCTTCACCAACTTCGATCCCCACACCCACCAGCCCTTCGACAAACCGCGCACAATTCTGATCGATTCCGATGCCTTGGAAAACTCCGGCATGGTGAATGACGACTACAAAAAAGTCTTCGCCGCCGAGATCACCCAATATAATCGGGAATACGCCCAGGTGCATGGGGCTGCCGCCGCCGACCAGGTAACGGATGCGGAAATCCTCCGCGAGGTCGTCAACACCGTCGGCCGGCCCGGCACGCTGGGGGCGCACGTGCGCTGCGTGGTTTCGGTTTCCATGCTCACCGAAGGATGGGACGCCAACACCGTCACGCACATTGTCGGCGTCCGTGCTTTTGGCTCGCAGTTGCTCTGCGAGCAGGTCGCCGGACGTGCCCTGCGCCGCCGCAGTTATCAGTTATCGCCGTATGACGAATCCGGGGCCATCCTCGACCCCGCCGAAGCCCGCCGCCGAAAACGCGGGGTCACCTGGAAATTCCCGCCGGAATACGCCCACATCATCGGCGTCCCCTTCAAGTTCTTCAAAGGCGGCAAATCCGTGGTCGTCCCGCCGGAAAACACAGTGGCCGTCCGCCCTCTCGCCGACCGCGCCGGGCATTGCGAAATCACTTTCCCCCAAGTGGAAGGCTATCGCGTGGAGTATGATCCTGGTCCGCTCCAGTATTCGTTCGACGGACTGGAGGACTACACCATCGATGGCTCCAAGCTCCCCACCAACACCGTGATGGGCACCGCCGTTTCCGGCGAAAAGGTCAAACTTCCCGTCACCGAAGTGCTGGCCCGCCGGGATCAGGAAATTGTTTACCGGATCACCAAAGACCTCCTGCGCGACCATTTCTCCACCGAGCCGGGAAACCTCGAAATCGGCCGTTTCCACGAACTCCGCGCTATGGTGTCCGAGTGGTATGAGCGGAAAATCCGTGTCCTCGGCAAAGGCCCGGAATGGAAAAAGCTCGTCTATTTCCATGATCCCCGCACCCTCGTGGCCCACGTCGCCCGCGCCCTGCCCGCCAACCATCCGGACGGCACCACGCGCCTCCGGCCTATCCTGAATTACTACAACCCCTCCTCCTCCACCCGCTTCGTGCGCGGCCTCACCACCCGCGAGGTTTACCCCACCCGCTTCAGCCACATCAATGTCGTCGTCATCGACTCCGGCTGGGAAGGCAAGGCCGCCAAAACCCTTGATGACCTCGTGGATGAAACCGCCGGAAAATCTACCGGCTGGCGCATCGAGTGCTGGGTGAAAAACGCCTTCCTCGACTTCCGCATCCCCTACACGGACAAGGAAGGCAAAGAGCGCCATTACCTCCCGGACTTCCTCGTCCATGCCGTCACCGCCGCCGGGGAACCCATCAACCTCATCATCGAAGTCACCGGCATGAGCCGCGACAAACCCGAAAAAACTTGGACCCTCACCCAGCGCTGGCTCCCCGCCGTCAACGCCTCCCCCACCCGCCCCGGTGGCCGCCGCTGGGACTTCCTCTCCCTCGAAAGCGAGGAAGCCGTCGCCGACCTGCGGAATTTGTTGGAAAATCTGCTCAACACATGACCGAAGCCGAACTCCAAACCAAGCTGCACGAACTCATCGCCAGGTGGGAGTCGGAATGCGTGGAGTTCAAGGAGGCCACCGACAGCTACCCCACGTCGGATATCGGAAAATACTTCTCCGCCCTATCCAATGAAGCCGCCCTCCGCCAGCAGGCCCGGGGATGGCTGGTTTTTGGGGTGCGCAATAAAGACCGTTCCGTGGTGGGAACCACCTACCGGCCCGACCACGCCCGCTTGGATTCCCTCAAGCACCAGATCAGCCAAAATACCGGTGGCCCCACCCTCCGTGAAATTCACGAACTCACCGTTCACGGCCACCGCGTGCTGCTTTTCGAAATTCCAGCTGCCGTCCAAGGCGCTCCTGTCGCTTGGAACCGCCATTTTTATGCACGCGACGGGGAAAGCCTCGGGGGTATGGCGCTGGATAAACTCGACGAACTGCGCCGTCCGCAGGAAGTGGATGACTGGTCCGCTGTTGTTATTCCCGCCGCCAGTCTGGCTGATTTGGATCCCGCAGCTTTAAAACGGGCACGGGATCAGTTCACCCTCCGGCATTCCAATAATGCCGATGAAATCAACTCATGGAGTGATGCCATTTTTCTTAACCGTGCGCGTCTTACTGCCGATAGTGGAATCACCCGGGCTGCGCTCCTTCTGCTCGGAAAGGCGGAGTCCACCCACCATCTGACTCCGCACCCGGCTCAGATTACCTGGAGGCTGGAGGGAGCGGAGCGGGCCTACGAACATTTCAGCCCTCCCTTCCTCCTCACAACTACCGAAGTCTTCCGCCGCATCCGCAATCTCACCGTCAAATTCCTGCCTCCCAGCCAACTCCTGCCTGTGGAGCAGATGAAATACGATCAGAAAGTCGTCCTTGAAGCGCTGCACAACTGCCTCGCCCATCAGGACTACACCCGCTATGAACGCGTCGTCGTCATCGAAACCACGGACCGGCTGGTCTTTGAGAACGGGGGCAATTTTTTCGAAGGCACGCCGGATGACTATCAAATTAGCGAGCGCACCCCGCGCCGTTACCGCAATCCCTTCCTTGTTCATGCCATGGCCAACCTGGGGATGGTGGACCGCATGGGCTACGGTCTCCACGATAACTTTCTCCGCCAACGCCAACGTTATTTCCCCCTGCCGGACTTCGACCTCACCCAGGCAGGCACCGTGCGCTACGTTCTGCACGGGCAGCTTCTGGATGTAAACTACAGCCGCCTTCTGCTGACTTTGTCCGACTTGCCTTTGGCGCAGATTGTCGCCTTGGACCGCATTCAGAAGGGCGAAATACCCGATCTTTCAGCATTGAAGGAACTGCGTCAGGCCCAGCTTGTCTCGGGAAACCGGCCCCGGCTGATTATCAACGACCACGCCCTGATCCAAGCGGCCCATCGTGCCGCCTATGTCAGAAACCGCGCTCAGGACTTCGAACATTACCGGAAACTGGTTCTCGACTACCTCCGACTCTACCCCGGAAGCAGCCGCAAAGAACTTAATGAACTTCTTCTGCCCAAGCTGCCGGAGGCCCTGAATGCCAGCCAACGCAGCGACTACGTGCATAACCTCCTCGGAAAACTCAAATCCGCCGGATTGGTCCGGGTGGAAGGCCTCAAACGGGGTGCCCGTTGGTTTTGGGTGCCGGAGGATTCCCGGTCCTCTGAAACCTAAAAGTCGAACTTTTTCTGATGTAACTCATTCATTTTCAATTGCCCTGTTTTGGGTAAATTCCATTTCGAGATTTCAAAACCCAAAGATTTACCCAAAACCCGCCCCGCTTCTTCATCAGGACCGTGAACTTATTTCACTCGTTTCGGCCCGTCCAAAACTGCCCCCGATTAAGTTTAAAACCCAAAAACTCAAACCAATTAACACTGGAAAACACTGGGTTTAACCCTGGAAATACCGCCAAAAACCAATCTTTGCGTTCATTACCAAAGGGTTGTGATTAAGTTTATTTCCGCCGGAAACCGGAGATTTACCCAAAACAAAACCCAAAACCCCGGATTCCAAACCTTCTCCGGCCCTCTTTCACCCTTCCACCGTCCCTGCCCCATGCCTGCCAAACCGCTGAAACCCGTCAAAGCCTTCAAACACAAGGGCGTCTCCCGGGCGCACATCCCTTCCGCCGAGGAAGCCGGGTATGAGGACGGGTCGGACAAGGTCGCCGCCGAGTCCACCCCGCGGGATTTTCCCCGGAACCCCGTGGTCCACCGCGGGCAGGATCCGGAACTCTTCTGGCTTAACAAATACGGCCCCGATGACGCCCAGGACCGCACCGCCGTCGATATCCGCTCCCTCTACCGCACCGAGCACATCGCCCCGGAAACCCTCATCAAAAACCTCTACCGCTACCACGCCACCGAAGACGCCGCCGGCCCGGACCTCCCCGGCTTCGCCACCCCGGAACTCTTCGGCAATGCCATCGGCCATGAGGAACTCGACAAGGTCTCCGACTACTACACCCACTCCGACGGCTGGACCAACCGCCTCATCCAAGGCGACTCCCTCCTCGTCATGACCTCCCTCCTCGAGCGCGAAGGCATGGCTGGCCAGGTCCAGTGCTGCTACATCGATCCCCCCTACGGCATCAAATACGGCTCCAACTGGCAAATCCACCTCCACAACCGCACCGTCAAGGACGGCGATGACGACGCCCTCACCGGCGAACCCGAACAAATCAAAGCCTTCCGCGACACATGGGAACTCGGCATCCACTCCTACCTCACCTACCTCCGCGACCGCCTCCTCACCGCCCGCGAACTCCTCCACGAGTCCGGTTCCTGCTTCGTCCAGATCTCCGACGAAAACGTCCACCTCGTCCGCTGCCTCATGGATGAGG
>JAYUWQ010000270.1:0-1989 GCA_043753485.1 bacterium | reverse complement strand
GGACGCCGAAAAAAATCCGCGATCTCCGCGATCAGCGAAAGGCGCTCTTTGTGGACTACACGACCTACGGGTGAGCGACGTGCGATACGAACGACCAGTTGGTCTTTCACTCACCGGGTTCTGAAAAGGTAAAAGAGAAGATCGCCGAAACCGGCGCCGTCCTCCTGCGCGCCAGGGCCGCCGCGGATTTCTCTGACGAGGATCTCGAAACCGTGGCCATCTACCGCAGCCTCAAGAAGTTTAACCGTTCCAGCTTTCCGACGAATGTCGTCTATCCCTCCGACCCGTCGCTGCGACCAATCCTGCTGCCGGAATTTCTCAGTCAGGACAAAGTGATACGCGCCCTGACACTCGCTGGTTCGAAGCTGTGAACCAGGAAAGGAGAGGATCAATGCGGCGGTCCCGGTGAAAGCAGGCCGCCCCGCCGTTTCCGGCCAGGGACGATCTCCTGCATCGCTTGGCGGGGAGGCGCAAAACAAGGAACGGGTCGCCGGTCAGGGGACCATCCCGCCACCGTGAGGATTCCCCGCCGGAGCAAATCTGCGCGAAAGGCGGTTCTAGGCCGTTCCAAAAAAAGGGCCAAAGCCCCGTTATTTTTCTGTCACATCCTCCGGGAGTCAGGGTATTAGACCATGATGCAGGCGATCTGCCATGCCTGCGCAGCCCCATCACGGCAGCCCATCAACTCCAAACATCATCCGCTAAATATGCCTTCTCCATATACAGCCAATGCCAAGGAATCTTTTGATGTCACCTGCCACCACCAGGATTTCGCACACTTCTGCGGACCCGCCTGCCTGCTGATGCTCATCAATCATCTCAAAAACTCAGGCACCGCCGTCACCAGCGAAGTGGAACTTCACAAGTCGCTCCAAGTAGCCCCTGGTGCCGGAGACTATGGCATGATGGCCGCGCCGAGGCCAATGGTGCATGTCCTGAATGCCGCTGTGCCTCCCGTCGGCGGCAGGCCGTCCTACAAAATTATTTGGGGCAAAACCGCCGAAAGAATGGCTGAGCGGGTGGTTAATTCCATTCTTAAAAGGCGCGGCCCGGTTCTGATTCCAGTCCATAGCAGGAATCACTGGATACTGATTTACCGTGCGGAGACTGATTCCAAGGGAGATTTGAAAAATGTTGGGATGAGAAACCCGGTCACTGTAGGAGCGCCCCCATACGATCCCACCGGTCCCGAATTCGACCACGCTCCCGGCCTTCTCGACCCCTGCATACACGAACTGCCGCACATCCAGGATCAGTCCCTTGACACGGATGGGCTATTAATAGAGCTGAATCCGACGCAGTGGGCTTTTGAGGTCTATCGAAACTGCGCCTTGGTGCCGGATGCAGTGCCCGACCTCGACCCTGAAGGTGATGCAGAGGAGGAGGAGGAGAAAAAGGAGGAAGGCAGCAGCCCCGGTCTGCCTGTGGGCAGAAGGGCTGGGAAATCGAAAGGGATGCAAAACCCTGCCGTGAAAGGGAAGCTCAAACCCGCGGCAAGAGCAAAGAAATAACCTCGTTAGCCTCTGCCTGTTTTATGCCGGAGAGCGATTCCACGCTGATTGATACCGGGGAGGTTTGCCGGCAGTGCCGGCGGCCGCTTGTGGACGGCACCTGCGCCCCCTGCGCCATGCGCAGCATGCTGGCTCCCGGCATGTTGCCGGAGACGGGTGATGAAGTGGGCGGTCACCGGATCGTGAAGAAGCTGAACGAGGGCGGGATGGGCTGCGTGTATCTGGCGCACCAGGCGAGTCCGGCACGCGAGGTGGCGCTGAAGATGATGAAGCCGGCCATGCTCTGGGACGAGGGGGCGCGGGCGCGCTTCCTCACAGAAGCCGCCGCACAGGCCGGTCTGGAACACCGCGGCATCCTTCCGGTGTATCAGGCGGGTGAGGATGCCCTCGGCCGGCCTTTTTTCACCATGAAGCTGGCCAACGGGGGCTCGCTCAAAGACCATCGCAAAGACTACGACGGAAAATGGCGGGAGATCGC
>JAYUWQ010000269.1:0-1990 GCA_043753485.1 bacterium | reverse complement strand
GGAAAACTTAAAACGTTCCGGCGCAGCCGCCCTTTAAAATTCGCGGTGGGTGCGGACTTGCGAGTCGTGCAGCTTGGTTGAAGTGCGGCTGCGCCGGGATTGTTTTAACCTGACTTCCCCCCGAAATCAGAGCAATCCCTTATCTTTGCTTGATTCTTCATAATTATGTAGCCAGTAATTTTATAGTATTTATATCTTCTAATTCTTGACTGGTTTACCTAAACCCGATTACACTGTCGCCAGTGTTTGTCGAAGTCATCAAATCCAAGGCCAAGTCCGGTAAAATCTACGAGACTTTCCTCGTCAGGGAATCTATCCGCACCCCCGACGGCCCGCGCTCCCGCACCGTTTGCAATATCTCCGGTCTTCCACCGCACACCCGAGACCTCGTCGCTCACTCACTCAAGGGCCTCACCCTCGTCTCCCCGCTCAGCGCCTCCTTGCACCACGCGCTCGACTACGGCGGCCTCGCGGTCCTCCGCGAGGCATGGACCCGCTACGGTCTGCCCCAGTTCTTCGGCACCATTCCCCACGAACATGCCGCACGTCTCCAAGCGATCATCTTCTCCCGTCTCCTCTTTCCCTGTGCCAAACTCGCCTTGGCCGATCAGGCCTCCGGCACCGTCCTAGCCGCCACCTGCGGCCTCCCGTCCTGCGAAAAATTTGATGAGGACGATCTTTACGCGGCCATGGATCAGCTCACCGGACGCTGGTCTCCGCTGGTGGCCGGACTGTATCAAAAAACCTTTCCTGACAAAGTCCGCATCGCCCTCTACGACATCACCAGCGTCTACTTCGAAGGTCATGGTCCCAAGGGACTCGCCCACTATGGCTACAGCCGCGATCACCGGTCGGACCGCGTGCAGGTCAACCTAGCGGTCGTCACCGATGAAAACGGCGTCCCCATCAGTCTCAGCATCCTGCGGGGCAACCGGGCCGACAACAAAACATTGACAGGGCTTCTCAAGCTCCTCAAACGCCGCTTCGGCATCACCGAAGCCACCTTCGTTTTCGATGGCGGGATGAGCGCGGAAATCAATCTCGAAGCCATGACCAAAGCCGGTCTCAATTACGTCACCCGGCTCTCCAACTCCACCCTCCAGAGCCTCATCAGCGGTCACGCCACCGTCGCCACCGAGATGGAGCAGATGGAACTGGGCGACCAGCCCAGGCTCATCGAAATCGAGCATCAGGGCCAGCGTTATGTGCTGGCCGGGGGCTCATGGCGGGCTCAGCGCGATGCGGAACGCCGCACCGTCCGGCTGACCAAAGGAGAATCCCTCCTCACCAAACTTGCCGCCACCCAACGCAAAAAAGTCAACCCGCAGAAGCTCGCCTCCACCGTCGGGCGCGCCCTCGAGCGGATCAAGGCCCACAAGTATTTTGACTACTCCATTGATCCCGCCGGCCAGCTCCAGTGGTCACGCCGGGCGGCGCTCATCGACGAGGAAAAAAACCGTGATGGCTGGTATCTGCTGCACACCAATCAACCCACGGGAGCGTGCCCGCGCGAACAAGTGCTGAGTCATTACAAAGGCCTCCTCGAAGTGGAGGACGCCTTCCGCGAACTCAAAACCTATCTAAAAGTGCGCCCGATATACCACCATCGTCCCGACCGGGTGGTCAATCACATCCGGCTCTGCTTTCTGGCCTACTGGATGAGCGCGCGGCTGGGGCGGGAATGGGGCCTTGAAGGCCATCACGAAGAGGTAGTGCGCATGCTGCGCCGACTCCAGACCATCCGGGTGGGAGAGCTGCGCTTTGGGGGCGAAATGGCCCGGAGCGTGATGACCAGCATCCCTCCGGAGTTGGAGGAAATCCTCAAAACTCTCAAGCTGCAAAAGCACTTCAGCGCCCCACCCGCTTGGATAAAGGGGACCGCGTAGCCACGTGATTTTCGGAAATCGCTGGTTTTACGGGCATTCCAGCCCAATGGTCGGGGAAGTCAGGTTAGAGGTCAAAGCATTTTCCGGTCGCCTCCGGACTCAAG